>WQVR01000129.1 GCA_009785775.1 Candidatus Proendomicrobium guianensium | reverse complement strand
TAAATGTCGGGAGCGCTAATCATCAAGTGCACATCAAAAAAAAGTTTTGTGTGGGGTCTTATTGCCGAAACAACGCCTGCGCCTATTGTAATATTAGGCACAAAGTGTCCGTCCATAACATCTATATGCAACCATTCGGCGCCCACACTTTCAACCATTTGAACGTCGCGGGCTAAGTTTGAAAAATCTGCCGAAAGTATGGAAGGCGCTACTATAGTTTTTTTGTTTAGCGTCATTTTAGTTTAATGGGCGGTGCTCTACCGAAACGTTATTTACAAATACTTTCATCGTGGCTTGACCGCGCGGAGTTACCGTTACGCTTGCCACGCTTCCGGGGCGTTGCAGGGCATTAAAAACGTCTCTCTCTCCGTCGTCATCTACAAGCACAAGCCTTACCCTGCGGTTAGTGCCGCCAAGGGGCACATTGTAGTTAAACACAATTTCAGCGCGTCTGTTAACGCTGGTTTCACTTGCCACAAAAAGCGTTACAAAGTGAATGCCGTCTAGCGGGGTATCCGGGTCAGGGCGTTGTGAAAATATTTCGCCTGGGTTAGCTTCGTCTGTGTCTAATGTTTGCACATTAATCATAATACCTTCGCCAGCCGCCCAGCCTTGCGCAATTGCAAGCCTTCTAAAGCGCCAGTCGGGCATTAGCGAGATTCCCGCGGGAGGCAAACCGTCTGAAATTAAAAGAGCAACGGGGTCGCCCCTTTCCATCACGGTACCTGACTGGGGAGTTTGTGATATAACCACATCCCTTGAATGCACAACAGAGTACCTGCGGCTTATTGTGCCAACCGTAAGGTTTGCGCTACGCAAAGCTATGTCTGCGCTACGCGCGCTAAGCCCTTGCACATTGGGCACGCGTATAACTTCGCCGCCGCGGCTTACGCCCACGCGGATAATTTTGCCTTGACGCACATTTGTTCCCGCCGCAGGAAACTGCCTAAGCACAATACCTACAGGAACATAATGGTTAAATTCTTGTGTTTCCTGTGAAAGCGAAAGCCCAAGGCGCGAAACCATTTCCAGAGCTTCCGTAACGTTTACTTCTGTAACGTCAGGCACTATTACTTCGGTTCTGTTATGGACAACGGCTTTCATAACAATGTCTATGCCGTACCAAAACGCCCAAAATATAGCAAGCAGCACCAATACTATTTGTATCAGCGCTATTACTATTGCCCTCATACTTATTTTTATGCCTAATACTTTCATTGTTTTCTTTGTTTTCCTTGCCAACTAAAACCCCTCGCGAACTTTGCAAAATATTTTGTAGTTTAGCTAAAGCGCTAACCTATTATGGTTCAACCAAATAAGCGAAATATTTACAATTTAGTTAAAACTTAGACCTCTTGTGAACTTTGCGAAGTATTTTGCGGTTAGACGACGCTTGCGGCGGCGCAGTGTGCATTAGTGAAACGGCACATAAGCCACCGCGCAAGAAAGTATAACCGCGAAAAGACAAAGCAAAGAACTATAGCCTTACTTTTTTATCCACGACATCATTGAGCGCAACTTCTCGCCAACTTTTTCTATTGTAAGTTCTGAAAATCTTTTGCGGTCTGCCAAAAGGTTAGGCGCGCCGGCTTTAGATTCGGCAAGCCATTTTTCGGCAAATTTGCCGCTTTTAACTTCTTCAAGAACTTTTTTCATTTCTTCTTTTGTTGCTGGGGTAATTATTCTTTTTCCAATTTCATAACCGCCGAATTCGGCAGTGTTTGAAACGGAATAGTTCATTCTGTTAAAGCCGCCCTCATACATTAAGTCTACAATAAGCTTAACTTCGTGTAAGCACTCAAAGTAAGCAATTTCAGGTTGATAACCGGCTTCAACAAGCGTTTCAAAGCCCGCGTTAATCAATTCAACAATACCGCCGCAAAGAACGGCTTGCTCACCGAATAAATCTGTTTCGGTTTCTTCCGAAAATGTTGTTTCTAATACGCCGCCGCGGGTACCGCCAAGGCCTTTAGCATAAGCTAATGCTAAATCTTTGGCTTTGCCAGAAACGTTTTGTTCAATAGCTATTAAGCAAGGTACGCCTTTGCCAGCTACATACTCGCTTCTTACCAAATGTCCGGGGCCTTTGGGGGCTATCATCATAACGTCTAAATCGGCATTAGGAACGATTTGTTTAAAACGGATATTAAAACCGTGTGAAAAGCTTAGCACGGCATTTTTTTTGATATTAGGTTTTATCTCTGTTTCCCATACTTTACCTTGAACTTCGTCGGGAAGAAGTATGTGCACCCAATCTGCCTGTTTTACGGCTTCTGCGGCAGATACGGGTTTAAAGCCGTCGGCAACTGCTCTTTTGTAGTTGTCGCCGCCTTCAAGTTCGGCTACTATTACGTCGAGCCCTGAATCTTTAAGATTAAGAGCGTGAGCATGCCCTTGGCTGCCATAACCCAATATAGCTATTTTTTTACCTTTAAGCAGGTTTAAATCCGCATCGTTGTCATAATACATTTTCGCTTCTTTAGACATTTTAAGGCTCCTTTTCTTGGGGCGTTTGCCCCTTTTTAAACGATATTTTTTAACATCTGTTACTTTGTAATTTTCATATCTTTACTTCTTGCCATTGCCACAACGCCCGTGCGGCATATTTCTTTTATGCCGTAATCAGACATAACTTTTACAAAAGCTTCTATTTTGTCTTCGGTGCCGGTAATTTCTATTATTAAAGAATTATCGGAAATGTCCACAACCTTTCCTCTAAACGTACCCGCAAGGCGTATGATTTCAGCGCGCGTGTTTTTTGAAGAAGCAACTTTTATAAGCACAAGCTCGCGCTCTAAATAATTTACGCCTTTAAAATCTGTAACTTTTATAACGTCTATAAGCTTGTTTAATTGTTTTTCAACTTGTTCTAAAACGCTGTCATCGCCGCGCACAACAATTGTCATACGGCTTACTGCGGGGTTGTCTGTTTCGCCTACCGACAATGAATCTATATTAAATCCGCGCGCGGCAAAAAGTGTTGAAATTCTTGCCAAAACGCCGAATTTGTTTTCTACTAAAACTGATATTGCATGACGCATTCTATATCCTCATTAAAGGAGTTTAACCCCTTAAACCCCAACACCTTAAGTGGGCGATGCCTGCCCCCTTAACAACCCACAGCATTACTTTTTGTAGCGACAAAAAGTAATCCAAAAACGCGGGCGCTTGGCATAGGTTTGCAAAACAACTAGAGGTTAGCAAACCTCTGGACAAGCGCAACTACACAAGCGCGGATATTGCCGTTACCGTCAATAATCCGCTAAACTGCAACTAATATATATAAGAAAAAGAGCCAATGCTTCAAAAGATAAAAAACTATCCGTTCATGCGTGTCATAATTTCATCTAAAGACGCATTAGGCGGCACCATAGGAAAAACATTGGTTTCCTGCTCTACCCATGCGTCTAATACAAACACGCCTTTGGAACTTAACATTTTTTTTACAGCCGCTTCAACT
>WQVR01000128.1 GCA_009785775.1 Candidatus Proendomicrobium guianensium | reverse complement strand
CCGCTTTATGTTACGCTTAATGACCAATTGATAAGCACATTTTTTTATAACGATTATTACGGGCTTGATTTAACAGAATATCTTAACAGTGCAGAAGTGCGTCAGTTTGTAGACGCGCTTAGAGGCGCTCCGATTGTAATGCAGAATGTTTACCACCGCGGCAGGCTTATTGCCCGCTGGGACCCCGCGTCTGAAGATACAGACGCAGGCAGGCTTACCCTTATGAAGCACGGGCGTGAGCAAGTAACCCTAAATTGGGATTCGGAACCCACAACAGGTCAAATTGTCGCCCTTATCAGAGACATCAATGCGACTGCAGGTTTTGGCACTTTAATAAATTGGTTTGAGCGAACTAACAATGCTTTTGCTTTTGATACCATATTCCACCGCGGTCAGCTTATAGGCGTGGAAATTTCAGAAGCTCTAGACCGCATAATAGTACGCAACCAAAACGACGAAGTAGTTTTTGAACAAGCAATTTCAGTTGAGCATGTTCGTAATTTGTTGACGGATGAAGAGGGTAACCCTGTAATATCCGCATATGGTAACAGAGTATATGAAACAACGCGTATAATTACGGTAATCGGCGAAGATGCTCCTATTTTCAGTCAAGTGGTAGTAGACGACGCAAGAACCATAGACCAAATTACAGCGTATGTGCTTTCGCTTATCCAAAGCGGTATGATAGATTTGCGAATTCCGTTTGAAAATATGTAAAGTTTTGCAGTTGAAAAATCCCTTGCGGATTTTCAAAGATGCACTATAATTTATAAAGAGATGAAAAATATAAAAGAAATTTATTACCATTCTCCATTTTCAATTTTTTCAAAAAGGCTTATGGTCTTTTTGATACTTGCGGCGTTTTCGGTAAATAACCTTACCTTAAACACGCTGAGAAGCGTTTGCGTTGCGGGAAGTTTCGACGGTGCGCAGAATGCTCTTTCACGCGTATTAAAAGTAGTTAATATGCCATTAATGGCTGTTGAAATTTATTTTAGTTCTTTAGTTGAAGAATGTTCTAAAGGCAATATGCCTGAACCTGTCAGGGCAGAATCTTCCCATGCTTCGGAGTTTGGAATAATTGCAAGCGGTGCAGGCGTAAGGGAGATTTCCGTAAGAAATTCAAAACCTTCTTTTGGCAGTTCTTCTGCCGCTGCTGTAAATGCCACAAGTACAGAAAGGCTTATGCTTGGCGACGGTGTTGTCGCAGGTATGCCTATAGCCGGATTTATGCTTAGTATTATTTTGCTTATGTTGTTAAATGTTTTACCAAGAGGTTCTCAAATAGAAAATAATTTCAAAAAAAATAAAACACGCGCGTTGTTTACCATGTTTCTTAGGGAACATGGGTTTTTCTTTTTTTTAAACGGCGCACATGGGGGAAAAAATGAATAAATTTAAAAAATTCTTGGAGGGTGCTACGGCGTTAAAAAGCCTTTTTTGTAACGCCAAAGCAAAAGTTGGCGAAGCGGTATTATCGCTAAACTTTGTTAAGATAACGTCTATCGTCATAGTAAACTGCTTCCTGTTAACATTTGTTTACGGGCAAGGCATTGCTATGATTTTAGAAGAAAACCGTTCTGCCAGACAGTTCAGGCAGTTATTCGAAGAGGTAAGCGTACCTCACTCTTACGGCAGAATAACTTCCGCGAACTTTGCCGGTTCAGACAGGGTTATCATCCAAATTCAAGACTTGCACAATCACCCCGGCGTGCAAAGAAATATCTCAAGCCTTATAGACCTTTTTGACCGTCAATTTTCAGTAAATTCTGTATTTTTAGAGGGTGCGTTCGGGCATGTGGACACTTCGTGGCTTGCCGGTGTGCAAGACGAAAGGCTTAGAACCACAATTCTAAACGCTATGACCGACAGCGGCCGTTTAACGGGCGCCGAGCATTTTTCTATATCTAGCGGCAGGGCAGATGTAATACAAGGACTTGAACACAAAGACCCCTACTTAGAAAACTTAAGACGTTTCGGCAATATTATAAGAAATCAGGCTGAAATTCAAACTTTGCTTTCCAACATGGATTTCACCATTCACCAGCTTAAGCAAACCTACTTCAACCGTCAACAGCGCAGAATTCAAGAACTTTCAGCGGGCTATCGCGCCGGCGCTATAGACGCCAGAAGATACTTCACCCTTATGGAAAGATACGCCGACAGGCTTGGTGTAGACATTGAACAGTACGAAAACATTTCAACGTTTATGACGCTTCTTGAAATGCAAAGGCGTATGGACTATGCCCGCATCACGCAAGAACTTCAAACCTTTTTATTGGTTTTAAGAGAAAGAATACCTTACTCTGCTTACAGACTTTTGCTTGAATCAACCAATAATTTCAGAGACGTAAACAGACTACACGTTTACCTTATGAGAATAGCCAATGAGTACAGGCTTGACTTAAGCGTAAACTTCCCCGCGCTTCATGATTACTTTACCTATGTAGGCCTTAGCCAGCAAATTAACCCTATAGAACTTATTAAAGAAGAAGCCCGCTTTGTAAATGAAATTAATTCGCGCTTTGCGGTAAACCGCGCCGAAACAGACGTTATTTTCATAGTAAGCTTTAAACAGTATTTAAGCGATTTACTTACAAGCAAAATTACCTCGCAAGACTTTGCTTTTCTTGAAGCTAACATAGACAGATTCAGAGATTTGTGGATTCAGTATGTAGACAACAGACAGCTTGTTGTATTAGAACCTTTTATAACCGAAGCTAAAAAGTTTTACGCGGTTAACTTAAACCGTGACTATTATTTTATACAAAACACTTTGTACGGTATAGAATTTTCGCAACTTGAAAATTTAGGCGCTTTTAACGGCACCGCCGAACAGCAAGTTCTCGCCAGCCTTAGCGAAGCCAGCCGTGTAGATGTTGTAATTACCGGTGGTTTCCATACCGAGGGTGTTTCAAGATTGCTTGCAGATAGCAACCTTTCTTACATTGTTATAACGCCTAATGTTGTAGGCGGCTTAGATTTTGCCGAAAGCGTATACCACAGATTAGTTTTAGAGCAAGCCCAAATAAATTTTTCAGCCATTCCTCCCGTGCCTGTTTCGGTTTTAGTGGGATTAGGTTTTACCGAAGATGTTGCCAGAGGTATGCTTATAGACCTGATAACCAGAGGCAGAGATATTGCAAGCATGGACACCGATGTATTGCTTAATGAAATCAGAGGCGCAGAAACTGTATTTAATGCTTATGTGCAAGCAATAAGGCAGGAAGTTGAAGGGTTAAACATAGAATATACCAGAGCAAATGTAACTGTTGTAGACGATAATATTAATCTTACGTTTAACAGAGAAAATGCCCCGCCTATAACCCATACATTTAGCATGGAAAGCGAAATGTTTACAGACACCACTCCTGCTGTCGCTGTGCGCGAAATTTCTGTAGCAAGCACAAGAGACGTTATTAGGCATGCCGCAATTGCTGGCGTTGCTTTGGCAGGTGTAACAGCTTTAGCTCTT
>WQVR01000127.1 GCA_009785775.1 Candidatus Proendomicrobium guianensium | reverse complement strand
GCAGATATTTATTCCAAAACTTTTTCTTCGGCGTTAAGGGAGAACTTGAAGGGCTTAGAATAGACCCAAAACTTCCTGCCGTAGAAGAATTTAGAAACTCAAGCCTTGCTATAAAGTTTAGGGGTGCGGAGTACAAAATAAGTTTTACAAACGAAAACCTTGTAAAAAATTCTAAAGTTCTTTCCATTACCGTAAACGGAAAAGCTATAGAGGGCAATTTAATAAAGCCGTTTGCCAGCGGTACACATAAGGTAGTTGTAAAACTTGGGAAATAAGTGGTAACAGGCAATAAATGAAATATCTTGTTTTAGGCTCGCAGGGGCAATTTGCTAAAGAATTTATTAAAGCGCTTTCAGCGCAGGGTATTCAATGCCTTGCCCCTGATGAAGCAAGCCTTAATATAACAGATATCAACTCTGTAAAAGCCGCAATCGCAGCTTTTAGCCCTAATATAATAATTAACTGTGCTGCCTATACAAATGTAGACGCCGCAGAAACTGACGAGGCAATCGCCTATCTTGTTAATGCGGACGCCCCCAAGCAAATATCAGAACTTTGCGCCGACAAAAATATAAAACTAGTGCACTTTAGCACAGACTATGTTTTTGACGGCGCAAAAAATGATTATTATACCGAAACTGACGCAATTAACCCTTTAAATGTTTACGGCAAAAGCAAACTTGCGGGCGAAGTTGCGGTTTTAGAAAACCCGAATGCTTTAGTTTTTCGTTTAAGTTGGCTGACGGGTTATGGCAGTCAAAACTATCTTTACAAGTTTTCAGGCTGGGCAAAAAATAACAAAATATTAAAAGTTAGCGCGGATGAAGTATCTGTACCCACCTTTACTTTTGATGCGGCAAGCATTGTTTTAAAAGCCGTAAACGCAAACCTCAAGGGGCTATATCACCTTACAAACGGTGGCGGTTACGCTTCTCGATATGAACTTTCAAGATTGTTTGCGAAGCTTTCGGGGCTTAACAATATTATAGTGCCTGTACCTATGGCGCAGTTTAATTTAAAAGTTGCGCGCCCGCTTTTTTCGCCTATGTCAAATGAAAAACTTTGTAAAGATTTAAACCTGCAAATATCCGCCTGGCAAGACAGCTTAAAAAAATATGTAACCGAATTAAATGTACCTTGAAAGCATAGACGCCATTAAATACGTTTTTGACTCTTCAGATATTGCCGAATTTTGCGCCTTTACAAAAGGTTTTAGGACAGACGAAAAGTGCTTGCAAGACTATGCCTTAAGGTTGGTAGGTATCATAAAAGCTGACAAAGATTTTTTAAAAAATATAGATTTTTTTACATATGTAGGAAACTACCAAAACGCCAAAACAAACTACTCTCTAAAGCTTGCCGAAAGTATTTCTTCTGCCACAAACATACCTTTAAAAAACATAATAGAAAAAACTTCTCCCAGTAAAGAAGTAAAGTTTTTACCGCCCCAAACACGCAAACAGGAAATAGAAAACACCTTTAATATTACCCAAAATATCAAAGGCGCTAAAATATGTATTATAGACGACGTTTTGGCAACGGGTGCTACAATAAGCACAGTCGCGGGCTTACTTAAAAACGTGGGAGCGCAAAAAGTGTATGCTGGTATTGTGTGCTTAAACAACGCGTTTTAAATTTCTTCTTCCTGTCTTGTTTGTTCAATAAGCCTGTTTAAAAACTCAATGCTTTGGTGGTGGGGGCTTATAGATATGGCTTTGCGGGCGTGCAATTTTGCTCTTTCAATGTCTTCCATAAGGTGATAGTGTACCATTGCAAGCCTGATTTGTACCGCGGAATTGTTTGGAGAGGTTTGCGCGGCGTGTGTCCAAAATCTTATAGGATTTATAAAAACATTGGAGTATACAAAAGAGGTTACGCAAAACCATAAAAGAATCGCGGTATAAATGAATATTTTAGCATGTTTGTTAAAGGGCGTCTTAGGCGTAAACTGCGCAATAGCCAAAATAATGCCAAGCAGGGGCACATATATTCTGTGCTCAAGCATGACATTTCGTATTAAAGATAAAGTGGGTACGGTAAACGTCACAAACCACAAAAGTCCGTAAGCAAAAAGTTTTAAATTTTTTATTTTAAAAATTACACAGCAAACAATAAACCCGACTGCTGCCGCTACGGTTGGCAATACGGGGTAATCCTCGAGCATTTGTACGGGTGAAAGGTATATCGGCAAAAACGCTTTACCGAAATAGTGAAAAACGTAAGGGGAACTTCTTACAATATTTCCAATAGTATTTGTTGGTAGCATACCTTCTATAAAGTGCATTCTTAATGAAATAAACAAAGCGCATGTTAAAATTAATGGCGGCAAAATGTATAAAAGTTTTTTAGGCTTGTCAAAAATAACAATGTAGGCGGCAAGCATAAATGGGAGAATAATGGCGGTTTCTTTTGTAAACATGGCAAACAGAAAAAACAGGTTAAAAAACACAAAATTTTTAATTTTCGCGTTTTCAAGCCACTTTAAAAAAAACAAAAAAGAGTTAAAAATAAAAAGCCCGAGCAAGCTGTCATTTCGCCCCGGTATCCAAGCAACAGCCTGCACAAGTACGGGGTGGCTTACAAATAAAAGCGTAAATAAAAGCGCGGCGTTTCTTGAAACGAACTTGTTAAGTACGGCAAACAAAACGCAAGCGGCAGTTGCGTGCAAAATAACATTTGTAATGTGAAAAACAAAGGGGTTCGCGCCGCCGCCAACAATAAAGTCTATAAAAAATGACAGCGTAAGCAACGGCCTGTAATAAAAACTTTCATAGGGTATTATGTTGAAAGAAAATATTCTAAGCAGATTTGCAGGGTCGGAATAAAAGTTTATGTGGTATAAAATCAGGTCTGAATCGTCAAAAAATGTCCAACCGAAAGCCGTGGTTTTTGAATATATTGCCGTACACAAAGCAACAATGGCGAAGTAATAAAAAAACGCCTCTTTAAAATGAAGGTTTTGAAGTATCTTTTTCATAAAAAGCCTGTCGTCTTTAAATTTCAAAAAAATATTAGCATTATGCGTTGAAAATTGCAAACGTTTTTTGTATAATCACGAATCAATTTATAGTAAAAGGGGAGTAACTTAAATGGCAATAGAACACGCATTAGTATTTATTAAACCGGACGGCGTAAAAAAATCTTTAACGGGCAACATTTTAACAAAGCTTTCTGAAGCAAAACTTATAATTATAGGCGCGCGCGCGGTAAAAGTTACAAAAGAACTTGCCGAAGCGCATTATTTTCACCTTAAAGATAAACCTTTTTTCCCAAGTCTTATGGAGTACATAAAAGGCGAAATGTACGGCGAAAATTATGACAGAGTGTTGGCTTTTGTTTATCAAGGGGATAATGCCATTGAAAAATTAAGAAAAATTGCGGGTGCTACCAACCCCGAAGAAGCCGACGCGGTTTCCTTGCGTGGCGCTTACGGACGCATAACAACTAAAGGCGTTTTTGAAAATGTTGTGCATTGATCT
>WQVR01000126.1 GCA_009785775.1 Candidatus Proendomicrobium guianensium | reverse complement strand
CGGCGTAATATTTTTTTTAATGCCTGTGGCGGTTACCGCGGCTTTTAATTGTTGCCAGTATGCTATGCGCGACATTTTTTTTCCCAAGCGCGTGATGAAAAGTTCTTCGTCCGGAGAAACAATTTTTTTACGCGCGGAAATATAGTGTTCTATAAACAGGCGGGCTTTTTCTCCAAATGGCACAAGCCGTTCTTTAGAGCCTTTGCCCAGTACGCGCACAAAGCAGTCTTCCAAGTTTATGTCTGAAACTTTTATGTTTATAAGTTCTGATACGCGCATGCCTGTGGCGTAGAGAAGCTCTAACATAGCGCGGTTGCGCACAGACATTAAATCGCTTCCTGAAATACTTGCAAGAAGCAGGCTTACTTCATCGTAATTTAACATTTCAGGCAGGGTTTGAGGCAACTTTGCGGGCGTTAAATATTCTGTGGGATTAGCTGCAATAATATTTTCTATAATTAAAAATTTGTAAAACTGCCGTATGGTTTCTGAAATGCGGTAAAGGCTGCGCGCAGCCATCGGGGGCTTATGAGATGTTTGCTCTGCGGGGGGCGCATTGTTGTTTGTGTTATCGTGGCGCATGCCCTTTTTTAATTGCCACAAAAAATCGGTAATGTTTTGGTGGCTGACGTCTTTATAATCTAAGTTTGAATTTTTTAGGAAGTTAAAAAATATTTTAAGGTCGGATTTGTACGCGAGGCATGTGTTTTTTGCAAGGCCTTTCTCGCCGGAAATATAATTGATAAAACTATCAACTATATTTTGCGTCATTACAAATAATCTCCGTTAACGTAAGGGTTGTGGCGCATTTCATTGTCTATAGTGGTGGCGGGTCCGTGCCCAGGATAAACTTTTAGCGTTTTTGGAAGCGCCATAAGGCGTTGTAGCGATTTTTTCATCTCGGCCAAATCTCCGCCGGGAAAGTCCGTGCGGCCTATAGAACCCGCAAAAAGCGTGTCGCCTGAAAAAAGTGCGCCTTCGGTTTTTAAGCAAACCGAACCCCTTGTGTGCCCGGGTGTGGTAATAACTAAAAATTCGCAAAAAGAAGTTTTTAGTTTTTGGTTATCTTCTAAAAGTATTTCGGCGGGTTTTAGGGCGGTGTCGCAACCCATAAAAAAAGAAGCATTTTTTTTACTGTCAGTAAGCATAGGCGCGTCGAATATACCTATAGCCAAAGGGATATTGTATTTAGAGCGCAACAAATCGTCTGAAAGTATATGGTCATAATGTCCGTGCGTATTTATTAAAAGTTCGGGCTTAAGCTTTAGTTTTTCAATTTCAGCGCACACACAGTCAAAGTCGGCGCCGGGGTCTATTATAACGGCGGCTTTAGAAGTTTCGTCATATATAATGTAACAATTAACTTCAAGTTGTCCGGAGATAACTTTTTTTATATTAGCC
The DNA here is from genome assembly GCA_009785775.1 of Candidatus Proendomicrobium guianensium. Classification (GTDB taxonomy): domain Bacteria; phylum Elusimicrobiota; class Endomicrobiia; order Endomicrobiales; family Endomicrobiaceae; genus Proendomicrobium; species Proendomicrobium guianensium. The sequence continues at coordinate 2,093 of WQVR01000126.1, read as the reverse complement.
ATGGCACACCCGCAAAAAGCGCAAGTTGTATTACAAGGTTTGCGGCAATGCCTGCGGCAATGTCGTCAGCCGTTACGCCGATACCGCCTTTAAGGGCTTGCAGGGAACCTATTATAAACGGTTTTTTTACGTCAAAAAACCTGAAAAGTACAAAAGCCGCTATATAAACGCCTATGGTTGCCGGTAAAAACAAAAGCGCTATCCACATACCGCAAACTTCGTCTATAACTATGCAGGGGTCATCGGCGCTTTCAAGCGCGCGTCCTGCCCGCCCGCTGATTATTACAGATAATACCACGCAAGCGCATATGGCAATAATCTGCAAGTTTTGGTCTTGCGGTATAAGAAATATCCACGCAAGCAACCCCGCAAGGCTGCCGAAAGTTCCGGGCGCTTTTTTTATAAACCCAATGCCAAAAACGCTTGCTAAAAAGATTGCAAATTTATCACTTGTTTTCATCATGTTTAAAAATTTCCTTGTTAGCCCAGACATAAGTTATGCCGGAATATAAAGTGAGTGCGGTAACAACCAACATAGACCAAAACGGAAACCTAAGCATAAAAAGCCCTAAAACGCGCATGTCTGTATTAAGCATGTCTTGGGGTGTTATGTTTAGAATTTCACCGTAGTAAGATTTTAAAACCAAAATTAAAAGTATGCCTATAATAGCGACAATTTGAGACGTTGTTTTAAACTTGCCGAAATTGTTTGCGGGGATTATAACGTTTTTGTCTGCCGCAATGCTGCGTAGTCCCGTAATTACAAATTCGCGCGATATTATAATTATTACCATCCATGCGGGAATATTTAAATTGCCCAGTCCCACAAAACTTATGAGCGCGGCAGAAATTAAAAGCTTGTCTGCCAAGGGGTCTAAAAAAATACCGAATGTTGTTATTATGTTGCGCTTTCTTGCTATGTAACCGTCAAGAGCGTCTGTTAAAGACGCTACAATAAAAATGGCAAGCGCGGTGATATTTGCGAAAAGATTGCCGTAAGTCATTGCGACAACAAATATAGCGGCAAGGGCAATTCTTGAGAGCGTTAGTTTGTTGGGTAAATTTAAAATCATGGTTTCCTTTTACCTTGTTTTTTTGGGTTATGCTTTCTTACGCATGGGCTTATGTACCATTTCATTTGCGTACATTGTACCGTTGCGCGCGTCGCCTAATCCAAAAATACTGCGTAAATTTTTTTATATAAGTTTGGCTTTTATGTTGTAGCCTTCATGTCCTGTAATTACAACTTTTTTTACAGACGGCACCTTTAAAGGTTTTGGGCTTTCTAAAAACGTAATGCCGTCTACAGTGGGTGCTTGGCAGGGTACCCTGCCCTTTATAAGGTAATTGCGCCTGCTTTTTACGCAACTTTCAATAAACAATTCTTGAGTTGTCCCCAGTAAAGAACAAACTTTGTTTGCAAAGATAGTTTGCTGGGCTTTTTCTAAAATTATTTTACGTTTTGTCGCCAGCTTAGCAGAAACTTTAGGGCGTATTTTATGCGAACCCGCCAGGGTTTCGTCGGAATAAGCAAATACGCCCGCGTACATAAAATGTCCTTCTTGCGCAAAACTTAAAAGCTCATTAAAGTCTTTTTTTGTTTCAGACGGAAAACCGCTTATAAAAGTTGTGCGAAGCGCGACTTTCGGCAATTTTTTTATTATATCATATATTATGCTTCTTGTGTTTACGGGGCGGTTCATTGCGCCTAAAACGTCAGGGCTTATATGTTGAACGGGCACATCTATATAATTGCAAATTTCCTGATAATCTGCAATTACATTTAAAAGGTTTTTTGTAATGCTGGAAGGGTAAGCGTACATAAGCCGCACGCGCTTAATTCCTGAAATATTACAAAGATTTTTTAGAAGCTTATCCAGAGCAAACCTGTTGTAAAGGTCTTTGCCGTAACTTGTGGTGTCTTGTGCTACAAGTATAAGTTCTTTAATGCCTGAATCCGCTAAAACTTTAGCTTCGTCTGTTAAAGAGGCTACCGTTCTGCTTTGATACTTGCCGCGCAAGCGCGGAATAATGCAAAAAGAGCATTTGTGATTGCAACCTTCGGAAATTTTTAAATAGGCGTATGCAAGCGG
>WQVR01000125.1 GCA_009785775.1 Candidatus Proendomicrobium guianensium | reverse complement strand
CACATGCTTTTAAATCTTTGCCCGCGGGTATTAATTACATAGTACTCAAGCGCACCAAGGCTCTTGTGTACGTTGTTGTGCTTGGCGGTGTGGAAGTTTCAGGCGAAAGCCCCGTGGAACTTGGCAAATATTCGCTTTCTGCGTTAGCCGCACAAGACTCAGCAATACAAAAAGAGTTAAAAAATATAGAAATCTGTTTTTCTGAACTTTGTCCGCACGAAAGTTCGCTTGAAAAAGATTTAGCCGTGCTTGCCGAACAAATTGAATTCCAAACCGCCAGCGAAGATATGCGCACGCTTGAAAATGTTCCGGCGCAATCTGCAGTTTCGTGGATTTCGGGTTTTGTTCCTATAGGTAAGGTTGATTTGCTTAAAGACACAGCCGTAAAAAACGGTTGGGCGCTTATGCTTTCTGATCCCGCCCCAACCGACTTTCCGCCAACACAACTGCAAAACGGAACTGTCGCGCGCATTATACAACCGTTGTTTTCATTTTTGGGAACTCTCCCTGCTTATCGCGAGTTCGACATAAGCCTTTCATACTTAATATTTTTCGGCATATTTTTTGCAATGATTTTGGGCGATGCAGGCTATGGTGTTGTAATTATGCTGCTTGCCCTTGGCGGCGGGCTTTCTTATAAAAAGAAAAACGGCGCATTTCCTGATTTGGCAAAACTTTTATTGTTTCTTTCTTTTACCACTATAGCGTGGGGGGCTGTTACGGGTTCATGGTTTATGGTTTCGCATACAAGCCTGCCGGCGTTTTTGCGCGTGTTGATACTTCCCCCGTTTAACAATACGGGTCCCGTAATGCAATTTCCGCTATTTTTACAAGATATTTTCAGGCTTCCCGCAGAAGTCCCCATGGACGAATTTAAAACACGCTGGTCTATACAATTCCTTTGTTTTACCATAGCTCTTGTGCAGTTAACATTAGCAAGGGGTAAAAGGATAATGCGGCTTTTGCCGTCGCTAACTGCCGTGGCGCAAGTTGGGTGGCTTCTTTTTGTGTCGGGAATATATTTTCTTGTATTAACTATGTTGCTTGGCATAGAGTTTCCGCAGTTCGCGTTTTGGCTAATGGGCTTAGGCTTTGGGCTTGTTTTAATATTTTCCGAGCAACACGGCGGTAATTTTTTTGTAAACATAGGCAAAGGGTTTGCAGGGCTGTTTCCAATATTTTTAAAAGCCATAAGCTGCTTTGCAGATGTTATAAGTTATATAAGGCTTTTTGCGGTAGGTATGGCGGGCGCAATGATAGGCATAACATTTAACCAAATGGCATTCCCCGAAAGCGGGCTTGGCGTAGGCATGATTTTTGTGATTAGGCTTGTGCTTGCCGTGGTGCTTGTAGTTTTTGGGCATGGCTTAAATTTAATGCTTGCCTCTTTGTCGGTAATAGTTCACGGGGTGCGCCTTAACCTTTTAGAATATGCCGGTAATCATCTTGATATGGAATGGTCTGGTTACGCGTATAATCCTTTTAAGCAAAAAACAAAAAAATAAACAGTGATAAGGAGTCAGCAATGGAAGAAATTATGTTGGTGGAAGGAATTTCATGGGGACAAGTTGGAATTGCCGCAAGCTTTGTAATTGCTTCAATAGGCGCGGCAATCGGTGTGGTTGTAAACGGGCCTGCCGTTATAGGCGCTTGGAAAAAGTGTTATATGCAAAAAAAGCCCGCGCCTTTTATTTTGCTGGTTTTTGCGGCTACCTGCTTAACTAACGTAATTTACGGCTATCTTACAATGGTACTTATGACGCCCACTCTCCCCGCTGCTCAGCTTTTAACTTTAGGCGTTGGAACGGGGCTTTGCTTAGCAATTGTTGCCTACACGCAGGCAAAGTGTGCCGCCGCCGCCGCTGAAGCTTATGCAGAAACAGGGCAAGGGCTTGGTAATTATTTAATGGTAATAGGTATTGCTGAAACTATAGGTCTTTTTGCTATGGTGTTTACAATTATCCAGTAATAAGTTTAACAGTTTAAAAAGCCACTAGCCGTTTTAGAAAGTTTTCTCCAAAACGGCTAGTGCTTTATTTAATAAGTAGTTTATCCGCTTATTGTTTCATATGGCCAGTCGGCAATACCGCCAAAATCAAATACATTAGTATAACCTAGTTCAATCATTGCTCTTGCGGCGTTCGCGCTTCTTACACCGCCTTGGCAGTAAATAAGAATAATAATGTTTTTATCGGGCAACTCCGCTAAAGCGCGATTTCTGATTTCTGTATGCGGTATTAAAATAGCATTTCTGATTCGCCTTGTTCTAAACTCCCGCGGGGTGCGTACATCAAGTATAATATATGGCTCACTTCCGTTCATAATGTTTCGGGCTTGCGTTGCAGATATTCTTACATAAGCATTCTGCCTTGCATAAGCAAACGTATTTCCTATAAGTAAACAAAATAATAAAGCGATGGTTAATAAATATAATTTTTTCATTATTTTATCTTGAACGGAATAATAACGGTTTTAATCCAGCTTAACATTTTAAACTTTTAAAATTCTATAGTTTTTATATATTTCATGTATTTTTTTGTCAGCTTGCGTGGAGAACCAAAGAAACTTTCTTCTGATACAGATAAATTTTTGCCATTAAATAATTTTAATTCTATAAGGCTTAATGTGCATATAAAATCAGCTGTCTGAAACAGCTTGTATCCAAAAGGCGACACTTTTTTAAACTCAGCATTGCCTATAATAGCATTGAATACGGATATCAAAATTCTTGTTAATTCAATTTGCCCATTATCGTAATAAACTACAACTCTATCAAAACTTGCAAAATAACTAAAATTATCCTTGAGGAATGTGGCTAATTGTTTAGATATGTTATTAGTAACGTCAATTGTAGTGCAATCAGACTTTTTTACTGTGGCTATAGATTTATATTTGATGTTAACTTTTCTTATAAAGTGGTATAAACAATCAAAAATTTTAATTCTCTTTTGTCTTTCTACAAATTTGTAGCTTTGTTCTCTGCGTATTAACGGTGCTGTGTGTATGTTGTGGTCTTTTAAGCCTAATCCGGACAATGTTTCGTTTAACTTAGTAACATTTTTCTTTATACATTTATCTTGTTCATGTAATATTAATGAAACAATGTAATAAGGAGAGTGTTTCTTATATCCTCCAAAATCGCCGGATTCATCAATGAATATACTAAGCTCTTTCATTTACCTTTCCATAAAAATAAAAAAAAAGCGGGAAGTTCTCCCGCCTTTGGTGGACCGCGGCATTTCTGCCAGTCCTGTAAGTAATATACTATAAAAACGCTAAAACTGCAATAACTATCTTTTAATGTAAGCCTTTGATTATAATGGAACTAGTTCCATTATAATCAAAGACTGCAAGTAAGTCAAGATATGTGTATAAGTGCCGTTTTTTTACAAATACTTGTTACACATTTCAATAAATTTTTTTTGGCTTGGGGTTTGCAGTTTTTCTTTTTTCGCAAACCCTTTTTCAAACTCTTCTACTTCTGCCTTATCAATTTTGTATGCT
>WQVR01000124.1 GCA_009785775.1 Candidatus Proendomicrobium guianensium | reverse complement strand
TTTGAATTTCACTTAAAGCAGATTCTATATCACGCTGTTTTTCTTCTATTAAAGATTTTTTTGTTTCGAGTGAAGCCGTAAGTTTTATAACTTCGTTTGAAAGCCTACTTTTTTCAAGGTTGACGTTTATTTTGGATTCGTTTATAACAGAAGCCTCGTCAGAAAGCGCCGCAATTTGTTTTTTTAAATCTCCGCTTTGGCTATCTAATTTTTTTATTTGTTCTTCAATAATAAGCGGGTTGTCTGACGGTGTTTTTGCGCCGCCGTGAACTAATACGTCTGAATACACTTTGTTTCCGCTTACAATACTTTGCGCGCAAATAAAGTTTACGGCTTTTTCGTATTCGGGCGCAAATTTTAAATGTTTTGAAAGTTCTGACGCAGTGCCAAAGCCCAAGTCCCCTAAAGGCTTTACTTGGTAGCCTGAAAGTTTTTCGTTTACTATAAACGTAACACGCGGGTAGGAGTTGTCTTCTAAAAATTTAACGGCTTCTTCCGCCTGAACTTGAGTTTCACAAAAAACATAGTTTAGTTTTTCGCCAAGCGCTGAAATTATTATGTCTGCTTTGTGTTCGTCTATAGAAATTAAGCTAGACAACGTACCTTTTATGCCGTTAATTACTTTTAGGGCTGATAATGCCTCGTGCAAGGGGTCTTTTTGGTTTTGCTCCTCTAGGGTTTCTACTTTAGCAAGCGTAGACGCTAAGTTTTCACGCAAGTGACCCAACTTATCGTCTATTTCTTTAAGCTTGGCGTCGCTTTCGGCTGTACTTTCGGCGGTTTTTTCCTGCGCGGCAATTACGTCTGATAATGACGCCTGCGTTTGCGCAAGTTCTGTTTCAAGCGCGGATATTTCATTTCGGGAAGGCTCAATTTCGGTTTCAACGCGATGTACCATTCTTTCTATAGAAGCAAGTTCTGCTTCTAAATGTATTTTGGTTTCGGTTAAGCTTGCACGTGAATTTACTATAGCTTCTTTTTCGCTTTCCAGTAAATTTAACGCTACGCGAAGTTCTGTTTCTTTTGAAGTAACCGAGGAAAGACGTTCTTTTATTAAGTTGTAGGCGCTTTCTTTGTTTTTATATTCTGCCTCAAGCGCGGCAACTTCTTCTTTAAGTTGGGTGTCATCGCCCGTCATAGCGCTTATTTGGGCGGTATATTGTGCAGATTTTTGGTTGTTTTGTTCTATTTCTATTTTAAGGTTTTCGGTTTCGGCTTTAAGTTCTGCCTCGCGGTTTGTGGCGTGTTGTATTATTTGGTCTGAAATGGCTATTTCGGCTTTTATTTCGCTAAGCAGGCGGTTAAATTCTACATGCTCTTCATTGCGAGTTTCTAAAGTAAAGCGAAGCTCTTGAATTTGGGCGTCTGTTTGCGAGCTTTGGGTATTGGAAGTTTCATATTCTACAATTTTTGGTTCTAAGGTTTGTTTTAAGCGTTCAATTTCGGCGTTGCCGTATGCAATTTTTTGCACAAGGTCGGCAACTTCGTATTTGGCTAAATCTTCCTGATATTTTTTGTATTGTTTGGCTTTTTTAGCGGCAACGTCTAACTGGGTTATTTGTTCTTTATGTATTACAAGCGCGTCTGAAAGGCGCGCCATATCAGAATCTATTTTTTCAAGCCTTTTTAAGGTTTCTTCACGGCGTACTTTGTACTTGGCAATACCGGCGGCTTCTTCAAAAAGTTCGCGGCGGTCTTTGGGTTCGGCGGTGGTTAAAAAATCTACCCTGCCTTGCTCTATAACCGAATAACCTGTGCGGCCGAGTCCTGTGTCTAAAAATAAATCCCGCACATCTTTAAGGCGGCACTGCGTTTTGTTTAAGTAATATTCGCTTTCGCCGCTTCTAAAAAGCCTTCTTGTAACGGTAACTTCAGAGTAGTCTATAGGCAAAACATTTTGGGAATTGTCAAAAGTTAAGGAAACCTCGCTCATACCCGTGGCAGAGCGCGTTTGGGTACCGCCGAATATTACGTCTTGCATTTGGCTTGAGCGCATGGTTTTGGCGCGTGTTTCGCCCATGCACCAGCGTATCGCGTCTGAAATGTTTGATTTTCCGCAGCCGTTGGGACCTATAATTGAACCTATGCCCGGTTCAAAATTTAAAACGGTTTTTTCGGCGAAAGATTTAAACCCGAAAAGTTCTACTTTTTTTAAATACATGCGTTTCTGCCCAAGCGGACTTTGTCCGCTTTTTTAATTAATAAACCCTAAAGGTTGGCTATTATAACTCCGGAATATCCAGAGAGGAAAGGCCGTTATAAGCGCGGCGTAGGCGTTCTTGCAAGCGCCGCCCGCGCTCGTCACTTTTTAAAAAAGCGCCTAAAATAATGCTTACGCAAACCGCGGCTGTAGCGCAAAAAACCGCTTTGCCAACGGCTTGGCATACGCATAAATCGTCTGTGGTGTTGTGTGAATCTTTTTTATATTTCATTTGCATTTTATAAGCTTAACTTTTTAGATAACTTTTGCGTTCGGTTAACAAACCGTGCAAGGCCTGTGATCAGACTGTGAGATAGTTTCGCCGCCTTGGTCTACAAGCCTTACGGCTATTGTATAGTTGCCCGGCATAAAATATTCCCAGTCAAACCACCAGTAGCCCGCCGCATATCTGCATGGTTGCCATTCTCCTTTATTAAAAGATATTTCCACAAAGCCGTCTTGAGAAGCGCCTATGCGTATGGCGTAATGATTGCCAAAAATAGTTTCATTATGCACAGGGTGATCTAAAACAATATAGGTGCCTGCATAAGAATCTACGCTAATTTTACCGTTTGCCGCGCCGCTTTTTTTAGCGGCTTTAACAGCGGTTTTTTTAACAACCGGAGCTTTTGCAGACTTTACGGTTTTTACCGCGCCGGCAGTTTTTGCGGCTGGTTTTTTCGCGGCCGCTTTTTTTACGGGTTTAGCAACTTCTGCAGTTTTTTGGGGTTTTTTAGAAACTTTCGCTGGCATAAAAAAACTCCTTGTGCTTTGTGAATATGCAGTTATATAAATAATGTCGTAATTTTACAATTTTTAATTGCAAAAATCAAATTAGCGGACTAGCCCGAAAATTACAATAAAACTACTTGGCTTTGCCTTGGTTGGCAACTGCCTCCATAGCTTTTTTAACGGCTTCAGGATCGCCAAGGTAATAGTTTTTTATGGGCTTAAAATTTGCGTCAAGCTCATAAACAAGCGGCATGGCGGTTGGAATATTTAGGTTTACTATTGTTTCATCGGCAATATTGTCTAAATATTTTACTAATGCCCTAAGGCTGTTGCCGTGAGCGGCGATAATTATTTTTTTACCGGCTTTTATTTGCGGCACAATTTCACTTTCCCAGTAAGGCACCACACGCTCTACGGTGTCTTTTAAGCATTCTGCCAAAGGCAGTTCCGCTTTAGAAAGCCCTGCATAGCGCGGGTCTTTGCCGGGGTAGCGTTCGTCATCTTCGGTTAGCGCCATTGGCGGGATATCATAACTTCTGCGCCAAACTTTAACTTGGTCTTCGCCGTATTTTGCGGCGGTTTCGGCTTTATTTAA
>WQVR01000123.1 GCA_009785775.1 Candidatus Proendomicrobium guianensium | reverse complement strand
CCGCCGGAACCTATAACCAAAACTTTCATTTGTAACCCTTAAAAAATGTACCTGTCAAAAAATTTAACAGTAATAATAAAAAGCGCAAAAGAGATAATAATTGTAGCAAGCATTACCCCCCAGTTAAGCTTTATTATGCTGCTTAAGTGGGTAGACTTGTTTACTTCTTCACGTATTTCAAAAGCGTACTTGCTACGCACTTCTTTGCTTAAATCCGCATAGTCGGAAAAATATTTACATGAGTCGGTTTCAAGCATCCAACGGCGGCGAACCATGCAAAACACAGTACCGTTTCCGTTTGCGTCTTGCGAGTTATCACCCTGAAATAAACAGTTTACACAATAACTCATAAAACTAGGCTCCCATTATAAAATTATTTTCGTCTACTCCCATTAACGAACTTTCGTTCGTCGGAGGGAACGCACAGGCAAACATTGCTTGCCGTGTTATTCCCACTCAATAGTAGCGGGCGGTTTTTGCGAAACATCATAAACCACCCTACCCGCGCCATGCACTTCAGCCATTATTCGGCTTGAAATTTTTGCTAAAACTTCATACGGCAGGCGCGCCCAAGCCGCAGTCATGGCGTCTTGAGACTCTACAGCCCGCACGGCTATTGTATCTTCATACACGCGCTTGCCGCTTTTAACAGCAACAGTTTTAACGGGCAGTATTACCGCAAAAGCCTGCCAAACTTTTTTGTATAAACCCGCCGCGTGAATTTCTTGTTCTACAATGTAGTCTGCTTTTCGCAAAATATCCAACCTTTCTTTACTTACAGGCCCAATTACGCGTACAGCCATACCGGGTCCGGGGAAAGGATGACGCTCTAAAATTTCTGCAGATATCTTAAGTTCTTTACCAAGTTCGCGAACTTCGTCTTTAAACAAAAATTTTAACGGTTCTACCAGTTTTAACTTCATTGTGTCGGGAAGCCCCCCGACATTGTGATGGCTTTTTACCGCAACCCCGCCTTTAACGGGAATACTTTCTATAATATCGGGATATATGGTGCCCTGCATTAAAAATTCCGCGCCTTTAACTTTTTTTGCTTCTTTGTCAAAAACTTCAATAAAAGTGTGCCCTATAATTTTGCGCTTTTTTTCGGGGTCTGTAACGCCCGCAAGACGCCCTAGAAATATTTTTGAAGCGTCTTTAATAATTAAATTTTTGCCGAAAGTTTTTGAAAAAAGTTTTTTAACGCGCTCTTTCTCGCCAAGTTTTAAAACGCCCGTATCTACAAAAACACAAAATAACTGCTTGCCTATGGCTTTATGCAAAAGTATGGCGCCCACGGCGCTGTCTACTCCGCCTGAAAAACCGCAAATAACTTTACTTTTGCCTACTTGCGCTTTTACGTGTTTAATTTCTTCGGCTATGTAAGATTTCATTGTCCAACTAGGCTTTTCTAAGCAGGTTTTAAAAATAAAATTATCCAGTATTTTTTTGTCCGCTGTTTTAGCTTTATAAATGTTTTTAGACTTTAAACTGCCCACATTACCGACAGCTAATACAGGAACGCCCATTTTAAATATATTCTCGTCGCAACGTAATGCGGCTGAAGCTTTAGGGGCGCCCGAAAGTATTATGCCTTTGATGTTTGTGATGTTTTTTAAAAAGTCAGCCTTTTTGTTTGCGGGGTATATTTCGCAATAAACTTTTGACTTTCTTATGCTTTTTGCTACAGATTGGGTGTGATGTGAGCCGAAATCTAAAATTAGAATCATTTTTCCCTGTTTTACATTCAAATTTCAACGCAAATATGATTGTCTAATGATACTACAATGTAATTGATTTGTCAACGCAAAATCATTTTGAATATTTTAGGGCGGCGGCTATAAAACCTTCAAACAAGGGGTGCGGCTTCATAGGGCGGGCGCCAAATTCCGCCTGAAATGACACACCCATAAAAAACGGATGTTTCTCAAGTTCTACAATTTCGGCAAGCGCATTTTTGTGGTAAGCCGCTACTCTAAGACCGGCTTTTTCAAGTTGCGGTATAAATTCGGGGTTTATTTCGTATTTATGACGGTGACGCTCGGTAATTTTATCTTTTTTATAAAGTTTATGAGCAAGCGAATTTTTTTTCAAAACCGCGTCATAACCGCCAAGGCGCAGGTTGTTTTTATATCTGATTCCGGCAACTTCGCCAAGATAATCTATAACGGGATAGGGAGTGTTTAACAAAAATCTTGTAGAGTGCGCCGTTTTAAAGCCCAGTACATTTCGCGCAAATTCTATTACCGCGCACTGCATACCAATGCCGATAGCAAACAAAGGCACACTGTTCTTGCGGGCGTATTCTATTGCTTTAAGCTCGCCGCCGATAGAGGGATTGTCAAAATTGCCTGGAATTACTATACCGTCAAAACCTTTTAGTTTTTTTAATAAATCTTTGCTTTGAGAAAGTATGTAAGATACGGAAACATCACACTTTAAACTTAATGCCGAAATTTTTAAACTTTCGTCTATAGATTTATAAGCGTCGCGAACGTCGTACTTGCCGACAACGGCAATTTTAAGCGGCGTTTTAAAAACTTTTTTTGCTTCTTTAAACCACGTTGTGTCCATTTTGCGGCGGGGTTTTAAGTTTAAAAGCTTCATTATAATTTTATCTACGTTTTGGTTATGCAAGGCTTCCGGCACCTGATATATAGACGGACAATCCGTGCTTTCCACAACAGCGTCTTTATCTACATTGCAAAAAAGCGCAAGCTTGTCTTTCATTTCAGCGCTCATGCGGTGTTCTGTACGGCATATAATTACGCCGGGTATAATGCCAAATTCTCTAAGTTTTATTACAGAATGCTGGGTGGGTTTTGTTTTAAGTTCGTGCGCGCCAGCGATGTAGGGCACATAACTTACATGCACGTTTAAAACGTCTTCGCGTTTTTGTTCAAGCATAAACTGACGTGCGGCTTCAATAAAGGGAAGCCCTTCAATATCGCCTATGGTGCCGCCGATTTCTATAATTGTTATGTCGGCGCTTTTTTCAAACGCGGAAAAACGGCTTTTAATTTCGTTTGTAATATGGGGTATAACCTGCACGGTGCCGCCGCAAAAAGCTTTGGCGCGTTCGTCATTAATAACTTTTTGGTAAACTTTGCCGGAGGTGTTTGTGTTTTGGCGCGTGGTTTGAATATCTAAGAAACGCTCGTAAGTGCCAAGGTCTAAGTCTGCCTCGGCGCCGTCTGAAGTAACATAAACTTCGCCGTGTTGGAAAGGGTCCATATGGCCAGGGTCTACGTTTATGTAAGGGTCAAACTTTATCATGTTGACCTTATAACCATGCATTTGGAGTAGCCTGCCTATGCTTGCCCCGCAAATGCCTTTGCCTAAGCTGCTTACAACCCCGCCCGTAACAAAAATATATTTAGACATGCCATTTCCTAACCTTAAAGAGGATTATCACCTTTAAGGGGTTTCTTTGTATTATATATTTTTTGAAGACAAAACAAAATCGGGTGCCCTTTTTGCGGGCGCCCGATTTTGTTTATAACTATTGTTTCTCTATATCGAGCAGCGGCTTTGCTTAATTTCTTTTATTAT
>WQVR01000122.1 GCA_009785775.1 Candidatus Proendomicrobium guianensium | reverse complement strand
GATAAATCTTCTTTAATGTCCTTACCATCTATTAATGAAATATCCACATTCGCCACGACACTGTCTGTTAAAACAATTCTGTATATTTTATTTGCTTCATCAAGCGTTACAAGCCTGCCGTTTAAGCTTTTAGTAATTTTTGCGGCAACAGCCTTAGCATTTTTACTTACAGCAAGGTCAATATCAAGCGGTATTACCCCCCCGAGTAAATCGCGCGCAAAACCGCCCACGCCGTAAACCGTTTCTTTCGGCGTAAGATTGTTTATAATTTCTATAATATTTTTCATATTTGGCTTGCCTCTATAAGACTTTGAATATAAGGATGATTCGCGTTGCCTGCTTCTTTTAATTTGCCGTTATATATAATTATGCCGTCTTTTAGTATTAAAGATTTTTCTGTTAAATATGCCGCGGCGGCGATATCATGCGTGATAAACAATACACTTGAAGAGTTAGCAATGTTTTTAAGTATTTCCATTATTTGCACTTGTGCGCTTGCGTCAAGCGAACTAAACGGCTCATCGGCAACAATAAATTTAGGGCGTTTTAATAGTACCCTTGCTATTGCTATACGCTGACGCTGACCGCCGGAAAACTGGTGCGGAAATTTATTTAAAACATCCTTATCAAGATTTAAACTGTTTAGTGTTTTTATAATGTCACTTTCATCTGTTGAGGCTTCTTTTAAACTTCCCCCTATTTTTAAGCGCGGGTTTAAAGACATATATGGGTTTTGAAATATCATCTGCACCAGACAACTACGTTGTCTAAAATTATAACCGCTAATATTTTTATTATCGTATAAAATTTCACCATTTTCAAAAGGCAAAATACAGGAAAGTATTTTACCAAGAGTGGTTTTGCCGCTGCCTGATTCCCCTATAATACTTAAACTTTCGCCGCTTTTAACATCAAAGCTTATGCCGTCAAGCGCTTTAAACACTTTGCTTGATAAAAGGCTTTGCTTGCGGTAAATTTTAGTAAGATTTTTTACGTTTAAATCCATTATATTGCCTTAAAAGTTTTGCTAAGCAGCATTTTTGTGTATTCGTGACCAGGAGCATTAAAAACCTTTTCGCTTAGCCCCTGCTCAACTATTTTGCCTTTATACATTACGGCAACATTTTTAGAGTATTTTTTGGCTATGCGTATATTATGCGTTATAAGCATTATTGCCATATTATAATCACGGCGTAAACTTTCTATTAAGTTTAAAATTTGGCTTTGGGTAATAGCGTCTAAGCCTGTTGTGGGCTCATCGGCAATTAACAGTTTAGGGCTGTTTATTATTGCCATTGCTATTAATATCCTTTGACGTTGCCCGCCGGAAAGCTGGTGCGGGTAAGAGTTATAAATACGCTCCGCGTCATTAAGCTGTACTTTTAAAAATGTTTCAAGTACCACTTGTTTTGCTTCTTGTTTTTGTGCCGTAGGGTTATGCGCTATAAAAGCCTCTGCTACTTGTATGCCCGCTTTTGTTACAGGGTTTAAGTAGCTTGAAGGATCTTGAAATATCATAGAGATTTCTTTGCCCCTGATTAATTGCTTTTCAATTTCCGTAGCGCTTGCTATATTTTTAGCGTTAAAAATTATTTCACCTTTTTCTACTACGGCATTATCAATAAAAGATAAGCCCGTAACACTTAATGCAAGGGTGCTTTTGCCGCTACCGGATTCTCCCACAAGGGCAAAAAAATCGCCCTCATTAATGTTTAGGCTTACGCCGTCTACAGCGGGAGTTTTTGCGCTTTTATATTTAATTGTAAGATTTTTTATTTCTAACATTTTTATTCAGATTTCGCGTCAAAAACGTCACGCAAACTTTCCCCTAATAAGTTAAAAGACAGCACGCTTATAACTATAGCAAGCCCGGGAAAAACAGATAGCCACCATGCCATATAAATATAATCTTTACCCTGCATTAATATTTGCCCCCAGCTTGACTGCGGCGGCTGCACGCCAAGCCCTAAAAATGAAAGTCCGGACTCTGTAAGGATAGCGCCGCCCACTGCAAGCGAAGCAAAAACTATCACGGGCGAAATAATATTGGGCAAAATATGCGCGCCAAAAATTCGTATTTTACTTACGCCCAACATTTGGCTTGCAAGCACATACTCTCGCTCGCGCAGGCTTAATACCTGCGCGCGCACAATGCGCGCCAAGCCCGTCCAAGATGTTAACCCTATAACTATCATAACATTATAAATACCCGGCTCTAAAAAAGCTATTACCAGTAGTATTAAAAAGAATGTCGGAAAGCATAACATAATGTCGGTAAAACGCATTATTATCCAATCAATTTTTCCGCCAAAGTATCCGCTAAGTATGCCAAGTATTGTGCCGATAACCACGGTAAGCCCCATAGCAACAAGCCCCACAAAAAGCGAAACTCTAAGACCCGCAAGCATACGGCTAAAAACATCTCTGCCTAAATCATCAGTGCCAAACCAATGTTCAGCGCTTGGAGGTTGCAGGCGCGCTGTAAGGTTTTGAGCAGCGGGGTCATATGGCGCAATAAGCGGATAAATCGCGGCAATTATAATCATTAAAATTATAAAGCTAAGCGATACTGCCGCAAATTTATTTTTTAAAATGACCAAGCTTAGTTTATTTTTCATTCGTATTTTACTCTCGGGTCGGCGAGCCCATACGTTATATCAGCAATAATATTGCCCGCAAGCGTCAATACCGCCGCTATTACGCTCACACCCATTATCACCGGGTAATCGCGTGTCATTATTGCTTCAAAGCCAAGCCTGCCCATACCGGGATAAGAAAATATTGTTTCAATAATAAAACTTCCGCCTACTAAACCGGGAAGTGAAAGCCCTAAAATAGTTATAAGCGGAAGCATTGAATTTTTGAAAGCGTGTTTAAAAACAACCTTATTTTTTGTTAAACCTTTGGCATAGGCGGTTTTTATATAGTCTGCCTTAAGTTCGTCGAGTAACCCCGAACCTATATAACGCGACAAAGCCGCAAAAGAGGATATAGACAGCACAAAAACAGGAAGTATTAAGTGACGGCTTAAATCCCAAGCTTGTTGAATAAATGTCATGCTTTCAAAATTAAAAGATACAAGCCCCGAAATCGGCAACCACCCCAAATACAGTCCGAAAAATATCATAAGCAGTAATGCCACCCAAAACGAAGGCACAGCAAAGCAAATAAACGTTATGACGGTTAAAATACGTTCCGCTAAACTATACTTTTTGAGCGCCGAAAACACGCCCACAATTAAAGCAAGTATAAAAGAAAAGCCTAGCGCAAGTATATTTAAAAGTATTGTGGCGGGCAGGCGTTCTGCTATTTTTGACATTGCGGGGCGGCCGTCTCTAAAAGAATTGCCAAAATCTAAAACCGCAAGGCGCCTAAGCCAGTTAAAATATTGTATATGCACGGGACGGTCTAACCCGTATAAGCTTTCAAGCCTAGCACGCGCTTCGGCGGTAATAGTGGGATTAAAATCTAAACTGTCGGTAGGGCTGCCTGGGGCGGCATACATTATAAAAAACGTTATAAGTGTTATGCCTATAAGTATGGGTATTGAAT
>WQVR01000121.1 GCA_009785775.1 Candidatus Proendomicrobium guianensium | reverse complement strand
CATTATGAAATTGTGCTAAAAACCGTTTTATAAAGCCGTCTCTTTTTGCCTCGGGCAGGGAGTTTTTACCAAATGTCAGAAGCCTTTGGGCTGCTTCATCATTTGATAAACCCTCAGTACTAGACCCTATGTTTATCAATGCTTCTTCGACGCTTTGTGTTTCCCATAATTTTTTTTGCAAATTATCTTTCATACCAGCCTCGCAAAAAATATACAATATAAAATATCAGTATAGCATTTTCCATTTTTGTTTTGCAGGCATATTTTGTATAATTGCTTCAATAATAAATAAATTTTCTAAGGTTTTTTATGCCAAAAAATATTACTTTGCGCAAAACGCTTTTATTAGAATTTGACAGCAAAACATTAAGCACAGCCCTAAAAGGCTTTGACATTAAAGACTATCAGATAAAACAAATAGCAGACTGGCTTTACGTTAAAAAAGCAAGCAGTTTTGACCAATTTACAAATATCTCAAAAGATTTAAGGACGGCTCTGTCCGAGAAATTTATATTGCGCTCTATGAGCGTGGCAAAAAAAGAAGTGTCGCGCCTTGACGGCACAATACGTTACACCTTTAAAACCGTCGATAAAAAAACCGTTTATGCGGTTTATCTGCCTTCGGGCGAAAAAAACTCTGTTTGCATTTCTTCCCAAATAGGCTGCCCTATTGCGTGTGAGTTTTGCAGTTCGGGCAGAGTTAATTTTGAGCGAAACCTTACCCGCGGTGAAATTTTAGAGCAAATTTTACAGATAGAAAATGATACTCAAAAACGGGTAGGCGGCGTTTTATTTATGGGCATGGGCGAGCCAATGTTAAATTATAATAATGTTTCAAGCGCCATTAAAACAATAATAGACAAGCGTGAACTTGGAATAGGCAAACGCCATATAACGCTTTCAACGGCTGGCATTACTCCTGCAATAAAAAAACTCGCAGATGATAATTTTGGCATAAGGCTTGCCGTATCTCTTCACGCCGCAGATAATTTTACACGCAAACAAATTATACCCGCCCTGTCGCAAACGGATATTTCAGAAGTTTTAACAGCCGCGGCGTACTATCTTAAAAAAACTTCATCCCGCCTTACCATAGAATACATACTTATACAAGGCGTCAATGACGCCCCTAAAGACGCGCACAAATTAAGCCGCCTTATCAGAGCCACAGGGCTTACAAACCCTAATGTTCAAATAAATTTAATACCTTACAACCCTGTAAAAGGTTCCGGATTTAACCCGCCAAGCCCCGAAAACATAAACAAATTTAAAAGCCTTCTTAAAGTTTCGGGCATAATAACAAATGTGCGCGAAGCCAAAGGCGCCGATATCGGCGCGGCTTGCGGGCAACTTGGCATTTAATTTTTAATTAAAGGAATAATTTTGGATAAGCAAAACCTTACAGAAGAAATATTTGCCGAATTTTTGGGTTCAATGTTTTTGGTAATAGCGGCAATATCTTCTATGATTTTATTTACCGCCGTGTTTGAAGCCCCCAAAAGCATTGCTATTATTGCAAATGCCCTTGCCGTTGCTTTTGTTCTTTGCGCCTTGATAGAAATATTTGGCACTGTTTCCGGCGCGCACTTTAACCCTGTTGTTACCATGGTAATGATGTTTGAAAAGAAAACAGGGGCTTTAAAAGCCGCTTTGTTTATAGTATTTCAGTTTGCAGGCGGTATTGCAGGTGCAATATTAAGCCACCTTATGTTTCTTGGCGAGGTTGGGGCATTACTGTCTGTTTCAGATAATATAAGGAATCAGTATGTGTTTTTTGGTGAAATTTTCGGCACATTTATTCTTATACTTGCGATTTTATTACTTGTAAAAACAAGGTCAAATAAAATTTCAGTTATTGTGGGATTATTGGTTGGCGGTATGCTTATGTCTACATCTTCAACAATGTTTGCAAATCCGCAAGTAACAGTAGCAAGAATGTTTACTAACACAGCCGCGGGAATAAGACCGCCTGACGGCTTGATTTTTATTATTATGCAAATAATCGGGGCTTTTCTAGCCTACGGAATTTATAGGTTTATATTTACAAAAAATCTTAATAAATCAGAGGGAAAATAATGCCTTGTGTAAAAGAATGCGCCTGCCCAAAAACTACTTGCCCCAACCACAAAAAATGCTGTGCTTGTGTGATAAAGCACAAAGAAACAGACAGTCTGCCTTTTTGCCTGTTTCTTAATAATGACGGAAATAAAAGCGTTGAAAACTATTACCGAAAGCTAAAAGAACGGTTTGAAAAATAGACCCCGCATAACTTATGGCCCTTGGGCTTATCTGCTTTGTTTTTTTCGCTTGGGCAACGCTTGTGGCGGCGCAGTGTGCAAATAACATGTAAGAAAGCCCAAGTTCAAAAAGCAAAGCAGGTTGACAAAAATCAAAAAATTATTATAAAATAAAGCAATATTGCGATATTTGAGCTAGGCACGTATAAATAAAATTTCTTTCATAAAGGAGTTTTTAAATGAAGAAGCCTGACGTTATTAAAAAGGTTGCCGATGTTTCCGGCCTTACCCAGGGAGACGCCAACCGCGCCATAAAAGCGCTTATAAAAGTTATTCAAGACAGTTTAAAAAATAATGAAGTTATATCGTTGTCGGGGCTTGGTTCGTTCCGTTCTAAACCTCGTAAAGCCCGTCAGGGAAGAAACCCTAAAACAAATGAAATTATACCCGTGCCGCCCGGCAAAAAAGTTTCTTTTAAACCTACAACCACATTAAGAAAAATAATACAATAAAATATTGAATTGAACTGTGTTTTTATACGCTTATCACAGACGTAAACTTTTATGATAAAAATAGAACCTTCAAAAAAATTAGAAAAGCTTCCGCCGTATCTGTTTACAAAAATTAACCTTTTAAAAAACGAAGCGTACGCAAAAAAGCTTGACGTTATAGATTTAGGCATGGGAAACCCCGACCTTCCAACCCCTGAACATATTGTAGACAGGCTCTGCGAAACCGTAAAATACCATTCTAACACGCACCGCTACCCGCAGGCAAAAGGTATGCCGAAATTCCGCAAAGCCATTACGGAATGGATGGGCAGACGCTTTGGCGTAGATATAGATTATCAAACCGAAGTGCTTACCCTTATAGGCTCTAAAGAGGGCGTTGCGCATTTATGTATGGCTTATTTAAACCCGAATGATTATGTGCTTGTTTGCGACCCCGCATACCCCGTGCATTTTAACGCGGTAGCGCTTGCGGGCGCAAAAACCCACTTAATGCCTTTGCTTGAAAAAAACAGTTACTTGCCCGACTTCACAAAAATTCCCACAGCCATAGCGCGCAAAGCTAAAATAATGTTTTTAAATTACCCTAACAACCCTACGGCTGCGGTTGTAGAAGACAACAATTTTTGGAAAGAAGCAATACGCTTTTGCAAAAAAAACAATATTCTTTTAGTTTCAGATAATGCCTACTCAGAACTCACTTTCGGCGATTATACCGCCCCGTCTATATTTGAATTTTCAGGCGCAAAAGATATTGCCGTAGAATTTCATTCTTTCTCTAAAACCTTTAATATGGCGGGCTGGCGCATGGGTTGGGTT
>WQVR01000120.1 GCA_009785775.1 Candidatus Proendomicrobium guianensium | reverse complement strand
CTTATAGTTTCAGACGCTTTTCAAAAAGCATTAGTTTCGGGTGTTACGGGAATATTCGGTGATGATTTACAAACAAGGGTGGGTAACTTTTTTCAGGCGCATATATTAGATGTATTTGCGCAAGAAGTGGCAAGGCAAGACCAGAACATAGATTTAAGAGCTATAGATAGCGCAATATTATCGCAAGCGATGACGGATGCGTTAAACAGCGATGAAGTGAGGTCATTGCTTCAAGCTGCGGGATTAGAGAGTATAGAGGTTAATTCGGTAGTTGTAGAAAACGGCAACAATGTTTACACTATTACCGCAAACGGACAAACTTTTAACATAAGTAGAGAACGCGGTACTATACTAACAGAGGAACCAACCTTTATCACTTATTGGAACGAAGCGATAGAGCGCAGAAACACCCCGGAAGGCAGAGCAATTGAACGTAGATTGCGCGCTGTAAATCCTAATGTTACCGAAGAAGAAATAATCCGCGCCATTGTAGCTATACTGTTTGCGCCCGAGGCGGAACAAAGTCAATTAATGACAATTTACAATGAAGTAATTAGTGCTGTGCGGGCAAACGGTCCTCTTACGTTAGCCAATGGGATAACGCAAATAGTTGCAGCTAACCTTTTCTTGGGAGGGCATAGCGCTTATACTTCTGGGAGTGCTGTTACGCAAGCCGGATACGTTACCGGTTTAACTAACGTGATAATGGCGGGTTTAAGGGCTGAGGCTCGCAGACAAGACGTAAGTGCCGCAATCCTTGCAGCGCACAGACAGCATAATTTTGAAAATTTAGGCATTAACCTTGTAGCATTACAAGACAGAATAAATGCTATAGAAAGAGAAATATCGGGGAATGAAGAAAATTTAGCTTTGTTGGAAGGCGAAAAAACCGAATTAAATGCGCTGTTAGAAGCACTGCAACCTTTGCAACAGTTGGCAGAAAGCACTACTATATTGCCGTCAGTAGAGGCATTACAAAACATAGTAGGTAGATTTGAAAGGGGTATAGCGGAGCATAATGAAAATTTATTGTCGGGACATGACACAGAAAATATTGAGCGAGCTATTATAGGGCTTACAAATGAAAAAACATTAGTAGAAACACAAATATCGGCACTGCAAGCTTTACAGCAACTGTCAGAGTTGCCGCTTGCCGGGGCATTGCTTCCAATTTTAACCGCAGACACTAGTATTGACCAGTTTGATATAAGGGCGAGAGCTCAGGGAATTTCACGGTTTAGAGCAATGGCATTAACAGCATTGGAAGAAAGAGGTATTTCACCCGATACCGCTTTTGGAATGCATTATATAGCGCTTATGGAGAGCATGGCGAAAACTGATTTAGAGTCTGCGCTAGTTATGAACCTACAAAGAAGAATAACCCGTCAAGAAGCCGAGCGTGTTCAAGAAGATTTTTTTGCTTCTGCGCTTGCAGATTGGATAGGCAATGAAGCAATTGGCGTATGGGATGCCGAAAATTTAATAAATCTTCTGGGCGATAGTGCCTTTGACACCCCTAGAGTTGTTATAAATGCTTCTTTAGACGGCGGCGTAGGGGCAGGTTATATAAGGTTTCAGTATGTGCCTATTATGCAGGCGCTTGCCAGAGAAATGGAGCAAGCTATAAGCAATAGAGATATTAACTTAATCAATGAATTAAACAGAGCTTTTGATGAAGGTGTAATATTCAGTACTGAACCGATTACGGAGTTTTCAACAAGTGCCGACTATAATGCGGTACTTGAAAGTATTCGTAGCGCGGCGTATTTGGAAGTGCCATTAGCCTCAAAAGCTATGGACATAAAAGGCATGGTGCCTTTTATTTTTACCGACGCACAAGGCAACAGGCACACGCTTACAAGGCCTTTAAGCATAGCAGAAGAAGAACTTGTAAGAATGGTTGTAGACAATATGGAAGGCTCTTTAGGTATGGCGCAATTTCTTGCTTTAATAGCAGACAAAGATCAACATTTAATAGACGCGAAATACAATGCGCCCATACCGTTAGATGTTGTAGAAGCAATGCTTATAGCCCGTGAAAAAACACCGCGTGAAATTGCTACAATCCTTGCAAGAATTGAAGGCAAAACCTTTAGGGAATATTTTAATGAAATGAACTCGTTAGATGGTCAAAACCTTTTTGGCGATGTTTCAATGTCATATCTAACCCAAGTTGCCATGCCCAAAGTACGCCAAGATGCAGATAACCCGTTGGATATTAATTTTATCGATGGCACCGCTTTTAACGGGCATGGTTTTAGACCTATACAATTGTTTGAGCATTTATTAAACAATAAAGAAATGTATCAAACGGTGCAAGCGCAGTTAGCACAGAGGGTTTTAGCGGTATTTAATAATTCTGACGGGCAAAATAACGGAACTTTAACCCCAAGGCTTTTTAACATAATGCTTAATGTTATAGCCCAAAATGAAGACTTTATACCTTCGGAATATGTTGTTGGTAGAGGCCCTATTGCCGGTATAGTGTCAACTACCGCTACTAAACTGGATAAAAAAGGCGGCAAAATAGGCGTTAGACGTGTTACAACTCCTAGCGGGGAAGTGGTTTTTGTAAAAACTATTATGGAAGTGGCTCAGCCAAAAGTTAAAGACAGTGCAGAGGGTGATGGAAAAGGAACCAGAAATCAGGATAATTTTGCGGCATTGGGTACCAGTGTCGGCGATGTGGCGCAATTTTTTAATACAAATAATATTGTAGTAGATGTTAACAGGCTTACGCCTTTTTTAACGGAATTAGCGCGTATACTTGGCAATGGAGACGAGGCTGAAGGCGTAAGGGCAATATGGAGCTCAATGACGCCTGACCTTATAAGAAAACCAGGCGTTGTCAAAGATGGAGACGCTATAGAAGGTGCGGCGGGCTCAACAATGTTTAACTTTGACGCCTTTTTAGAAATACAACGGCGCGAAAATAATGATATTTCCGCGCTGATGGAAAGATATGTAGGTGAAAATCATACATTCTTAGGAGTAATCAACTTGCCTGAAAGGCACAGAAGCCGCGATTTTACTCCTCGTAAAAGCGTTGCCGACGAAGGCGTACTGGAGCGTAAAGGAATTTTCTTTAGAGATCCCGCAACTCTTACACAGCAAAAACAAGATATGCGTTTTGTAAATATGTCAAATGAAGAGTTTGAAGCTTTTAAAACTTCTGAAGAATTTCTTAATTTTCAAGCTGTTGCAATCCAAACTGAAATGGGGCAATCTTATACGCAAGTGATAATTGAAGGCGAGATAGTATTGCCGTTAAGCCAAGCAATACAAATAAAAGCTTTTTGGGAAGGCAGGTATCAAATGCCTGTAATGTCAAATATGCTTACCTTTGGCGGAAAGCAAATTAGTTATGACGATATGGGATTTAAAATGGACGCGCGTAAAATAATGTATCTTTTCGGGAATAATTACGCAAGAAATATGGCTAATGAAACTTTAATTAGTACAGTACCAAGCGAAGATAATAACAATATAATTGCTGTCGGTTACAGGGGAATGCATGTAATAGGGGATTTAAGAATAGAAAACCATTCTCCACAAACCGTAGTAATAACCCCTGAAATACTTG
>WQVR01000119.1 GCA_009785775.1 Candidatus Proendomicrobium guianensium | reverse complement strand
GCCTTACGAGTTTTAAACCATTTGACACAATGACATAAGGAGAAATAACGTGCGTACTAAAAGTTCAGTATATACCAGACAAAGAAAGAAAAAAATATTCCGCCTTGCCAAAGGTTATTATGCTTCAAAGAAAAACCGTTGGAGAATGGTAATTCAGCAGGTTGAAAAATCTTTAAATTATGCTTACACAGGCAGAAAAGATAAAAAAGGTACTTTCCGCAGGCTTTGGATAGTAAGGCTTAACGCCGCTGTGCGCGAGCATGGCTTAAGCTATAACAGGTTTATTTCCGGCCTTAAAAAAGCGGGTGTCGGCATAGACAGAAAAATTCTTTCCGATATTGCCATAACCGACGAAAATTCTTTTAAACAACTTGTTGAAATTTCTAAAAACGTTTAACAGTTTTTAGTACATTTTTACACTTTGATGCGCTATGCTTGGTGCCATAATTTTTTAAAGGTTGTGGCACCGCGTTTAGTTTTTGGTACTCAAATAAAATAAACAAGCTTACGTTATTCAAGTGCAGAACAAGCTTATGTCGTTAGAGCGGAGTTTAAGTATGAATAATGCCGAAAATATAAAAAAAGAAGCATTGCAAGATATATCGCTTGCCCAAACACTTGTCGGGCTTGAAGCAGTACACGCCCGCTATTTGGGTAAAAAAGGGGCGCTTAGCGAACTGTTAAAAGGCCTTTCAAAATATTCTCCCGACGAAAAAAAAGCTTTGGGGTTAGAACTTAACCTTGCAAAAGGCGCGCTAGAAACTGCTATAAACCAAAAAAAAGCGGAACTTTCCAAGGCAGAACTTAATGCTAAACTCAAAGCTGAAAAAGTGGACTATAGTGAAGCTTTTTATTTTCCATTTCAAAAAGGAAGTTCACACCCTTTAACCCAAACCCTTAAAGAAATGACAGACATTTTTACGTCTATGGGTTTTAGCGTTGCCGAAGGCCCTGAAATAGAAACAGATTGGTATAATTTTGAAGCCTTAAATATTCCCGCCGATCACCCTGCCCGCGACACGCAAGACACTTTTTATTTAGAAGGCGGTAAAAATTTACTTCGCACGCATACTTCACCTGTACAGGTGCGTATTATGGAAGGTAAAGCGCCTCCGGTAAACATTATAGCTCCGGGGCGTGTGTACAGAAATGAAGCGGCAGATACTTCACACTCTGCAATATTTCATCAAATTGAAGGGCTTAGCGTTGACAAAAACGTAACATTTGCAGACTTAAAAAACACACTAAGCGTTTTCATAAACAATCTTTTTGGCGCTTCCACGCCCATACGTTTCCGTCCGTCGCACTTTCAGTTTACAGAGCCTTCAGCCGAAGTTGACGCGCAGTGTTTTTTGTGCAAAGGTTCTGGTTGTAGAACATGCAAAAATTCGGGTTGGATAGAATTACTTGGTTGCGGCATGGTGCACCCTAATGTGTTTAAAGCTGTAAACTATGACAGTAAAGAATATACGGGTTTTGCTTTCGGCATAGGGGTAGACCGTGTTGCTATGCTTAAATACGGTATAGATGATATCCGCTTGTTATACGAAAACGATTTAAGATTTTTAAAGCAGTTTTAAGGGGCAAAAATGAAAATTTCATATAACTGGCTTAAAGAACTTATAGATGTTAAAATGCCCGCGCAGGAACTTGCAGATACCCTGACAAGTTCGGGCATAGAAACTTCCGTGGCTTCAGAGGGCGCAGGCTTTACAAATGTAGTAAGCGCAAAAGTTTTAGAAAAAACCGTGCACCCCAATGCCGACAAACTTTCGGTATGTAAGGTTACCGACGGGGTTCAGGAATATCAGGTTGTTTGCGGCGCTCCAAACGTAGACGCGGGACAAATTGTTGCTCTTGCGCGCGAGGGTGCCGTGCTTAAAGGCGACTTTAAAATTAAAAAATCTAAAATACGCCAAATAGAATCCTCGGGGATGTTATGCTCGGAATCAGAACTCGGACTAAAAGAGGAAAGCTCCGGCATTATGGTGTTGTCTGATACAACTCCTTTAGGCAAGTCTTTGGAAGAAGTTTTAGGTCCGCCCGATACAATATTTGATGTAGAAGTTACAACCAACCGCGGAGATGTTTTAAGCCATCTCGGGGTTGTGCGCGAAATTGGCGCGAAGATAAAAAAAATGCCAAAAATTCCTACGGTAAAAACGCTTGATTATGATGAATTTAACGGTATTAAGGTTGAAAATTTAGACAGTTGTTCCCGCTACATAGGCGCGGTTATTAAAGGCGTAAAAGTAGCTTCCTCGCCCAAGTGGCTTACCCAAAGGTTAGAGGCAATAGGCGTTCGCACTGTAAATAATATTGTAGATATTACAAATTACGTTTTGTTTGAAACAGGGCATCCCCTGCACGCTTTCGATTTTGATAAACTTGAGGGTAATAAAATATCTGTGCGTCAGGCTTTAAGCGGTGAAAAAATATTGGCTTTAGGCGGTAAAGAGTATACTTTAGACGAAAGTATGCTTGTCATTGCAGACTCCGCCCGAGCACAGGCTATAGCCGGCATTATGGGCTCTGAAACTTCTGCTGTTTCAGATGCTACGGTAAATATTTTACTTGAAAGCGCGGTTTTTGCGCCTGGGCTTGTACGGCACACGGCGCGTAAACTTAATCTTTCAAGCGATAGTTCGTATCGTTTTGAACGCGGCACATCGTGGGAAATTTCCGAGTACGCTTCATGGCGTGCGGCTAATTTAATTATAGAACTTGCCGGCGGAAGGCTTGAATTTCGTGATGATGTAAACTCTCCAAAAAACAAAAAAAATATTATAACCTTTCACACAGGTTTATTAAAACGCGTTTTGGGGTATGATATTGAAGGCGATGAAGTAGCTTCCATTTTGCGTTTTCTTGGCATAGACATAACCCCAAAAGGCGAAGACGTTTTGCTTGCGGAAATCCCAAGTTTTCGTAATGATATTAAAACCGAGATAGACCTTGTTGAAGAAATTGCCCGCATTTACGGCTATGACAAAATACCCCTAAAACAAACCCCTTTTGCCGCGGCAAACTTAAAAGAACACTCTTTGGACTCGGTTGAAATTTTTTCAGGCAGGCTTAAAGGACTTGGCTTTTGCGAAGCTGTAAATTATAGTTTTAATGAAATTGCCGAGCTTGAAAAATTCGGTTTAAAATATGCCCATAAAATAGCCAACCCCATTTCGAAAGAAAATGAAGTTTTGCGGGTGTCGCTTGCTTGCGGGCTATACAAAAACCTTGTTTTAAATTACTCGCAAGGCGCCTCAGACGTAAAACTTTTTGAACACGGCAAAACCTACGGCTCAAGCGGCGAAAAAAAAGCATTCGCCTTAATCGCGTCGGGTTCAGTTTGGCCTGAATTTTGGGGCTGGGAAGGAAAAAAAGTTAAAAATACAATAGACTTTTATTTTGGCGGCGGTATTGTAAAAAATATGTTGAGTGCAAATTACTCCATAGTAGAAAACAAACAGCCTTGCCCTTACTTCCATCCGCAAAAAACAGCGGCTGTAATGTACAAAGGCAAAGTTGTAGGACAGTTTGGCATAATGCACCCCGGTATAACGACGGATTTAAGCGCGGAAGTTTTTTATGCCGAGTTTGACATAGAAACAATAAACGCCG
>WQVR01000118.1 GCA_009785775.1 Candidatus Proendomicrobium guianensium | reverse complement strand
GCAGACATTTTTTCTACCGCCCACGCTAAGTTTACTGCCGTAGGGCGCGCAGATATTAAATGCATGGCGGCTTTTTTTATAAATGCTTTGCGCGCATGGGGCGCAAGTTTTTGGGTTTGGGCTACAGCAAGCGCCATGCCGTACGCGGCAGTAACGCCTATCGCCGGCGCGCCGCGGACTATCATATTTTTTATAGCGGCGGCTGTTTGGGTATAAGTTTGGCACTTAATGTATTTTATTTTAAGGGGTAGCAGTGTTTGGTCTAAAAGATAAAGCGTACCAACCTTATAATACAAAGTTTTAGTTTTCATTAATTTAGGGGATAGTATCTAAAACTTCGTTTAAATGCTCTTCACTGCGTCCGTAAATTTCAATTGTTTTTTCACGTCCGCGTTCGCCCTTTCTTAAAAAAATGTCGGAGCGTTCTACGTCGAAAAAATCGCTTAGGAAAGAGCAAAGTTCTTCATTGGCTTTGCCTTCAACAGTGTTTGCCGACACTTTAACACGCAAAATAGAACCGATTCGTGAAATAACCTCGTTTCTTTTTGAACTTGGAATTACCCGCACTTTTATTACCATACTACCTCCGCACTGCTATTTATTAAGTTCTTTTGCGCGTTGTGCTGCTTTTGTTAATGCTTCTTTTACCATACCTTCAAAGTTTGCTGCTTCAAAAGATTTTATTGCCGCTTCCGTAGCGCCGCCTTTAGATGTTACTTTTGCGCGAAGTTCTTGTGCGCTTTCGCAAGTTTCAAGCATTGCGCCTGCGCCGCGTATTGTTTGCACAGCCAAAGTCCGCGCTGTTTCTTTATCAAGCCCGAGTTCTGCCGCGGCTTTAATTAGAAGCTCGCAGAAATAAAATATATAAGCAGGGCCCGAACCCGAAAGCACGGTAGTTATGTCCATTTTGCTTTCGTCTACAACTTCTACAATGCCCGCCGTGGAAAATATTTCTTTAGCTTTTTCTAAATCGTTGTTGGTTGCGCTTGCGCCTTTGCATATTGCCGTTGCGCCTTTAGCAACCATAAGCGGCGTATTAGGCATTGCGCGTATAATGCGCGCATGAGGCAATGCGTTTTCAAAATACTGCGTTGTCAGCCCAGCCGCTATAGATATAACTAAAATGTCTTTCTGTAAAATGGGTCTAAGACTCTCTAAAGCTTCTGCCATTATTTGCGGTTTTACCGCCAAAACTACAATGTCAGCGCCCGCAACAGCTTTTGATAAATCTATTTCAGTTGTAACGCCTAATGTATCATCAAAAATATTGCTGAATTTGCCTTGTATATAAGCCAAACGCTCGGCAGAAATATCATGGCAAACAATTTGACAGTAATTTGACATGTCTGACATAGAGGCTATTATAGCCTCTGCCATATTACCCGCGCCGATAAACGTTATATTAGTTGTCATAGTAACGCTCTCCGAATATCAATGAGCCAACCCTTACCATTGTAGAGCCTTCTTCAACGGCTATTTCATAGTCACCCGACATTCCCATAGACAAATGCCGAAGACACTTTATTTCATTGAAAAGCGCATAGGCTTGCTTGAAGTACGGCCTTGCGCCCTCAGGGTAATACTGCCCGCTTGCGTCTTCGGTAAGCGGCGCCATTGTCATAATGCCTGTAATTTCAATGTTTTTTAACTGCTTAACTTCATTGTAAAAGGCAATAGCGTTTTCAATTTCCACGCCCGTTTTAGACGCTTCTTTAGAAACCTTTACTTCTATAAAACATTCCTGTGTTTTTCCTAAAGCTTGTGCATGCCTGTTAATAGCTTCGGCAAGGCGTAAGCTGTCCAGCGATTGTATTATGTCAAAAAACTCTACCGCTTTTTTTGCTTTGTTTGTTTGCAAATGCCCTATAAAGTGCTTTTTAACTCTGGCAAATTCAGTTTTTACATCTTCGAGGGAAGCTAACTCCTCAAACTTTGGTATAGCTTCCTGAATGCGGCTTTCGGCTATAGAGTCTATGCCCGCTAGTATTGCCTGCTTAACGCCCTCAACACTCACAAACTTGCTAACCGCAAGTAATTGCACGCTTCGTTTGCCAAAGGACAAACCCTCCAGCCTACTTTTTAAGCCGGAAATATTTTCACTTATGCTTTTCATTGTATTATAGCATGGTTCCTACATAACTACAACCTATTTCTATATTGTATGACTAGGAAGACTTTGGGTAAGACCCTAGAATTTTTAAAAACAAACACTTTTTTTCAAAGTCATGCAGGAGTTTGACAATGTGTTTATCATATTTGTGTCCTTGAAAATCTATAAAAAACACATACTCGCCAAGTTTTTGCTTTGTGGGGCGCGATTCAATTTTTGTAAGGTTTATTTTATGACGCGCAAAAATTGTTAAAACATTGCTTAATGCCGAAACCTTATCTTTAATTATAAACGCTACAGAAGTTTTGTCATTACCGGTAGGTTTTGCGCACGTGCTTCCTATAACAAAAAAACGGGTAAAATTTTCGGTATCTTGTATGTTTTGGCTAAGTAACTTGACACTGTAGAGGCTACTTGCGGCTTTAGACGCCACAGCCGCTCCGTGTTTATCTTTAGTTATGTGTTTTACCGCCGCAGAAGTGGAAGATGTTTCAAAAAGTTCGGCATTGGGGTAATGTTTTGAAAGCCATTGTCTGCATTGGGCAAGGGCTTGAGGGTGTGAATATATTTTTTTTATATTTTTTGGCGCGGCGTTTGAAAGAAGGCAATGCGAAATTTCAAGCGTAATTTCGCCGCAAATAGCAAGACGTGTATTTATAAGCATGTCCAGCGTTATGTTTACGGTGCCTTCGTTTGAGTTTTCAACGGGAACAACGGCAAAATCCGCGCGGGAATTTTCAACGTCTTTTAGGGCTTCTACGGGGTTTTGTGCGGCATTATAGTTTACTCCCGCGCCGAAAAACTTGTGCGCGGCTTGAAAACTAAAAGTTGCTTCAGGCCCTAAGTACGAAACGTTTATTTCGGTTTCGAGCCCGCGTGAGGCAGACATGATTTCTGTATAAATAGCCTCAAGCGACGAATTTTTAAGCGGGCCTGCATTGGATAAGGTAACATTTTTTATAACTTCTTTTTCCCGTGCAGGAACAAACACTTCTTTTTTTTCGGCTTGCTTAATTTTACCTATTTCCACGGCGCATTTTGCGCGCTCGTTTAACAGTTTTACTATTTTAACGTCTAAAGCGTCTATTTGTTCGCGAAAGGGTTTTAAATTTTTCATAATGGCATATTATACCATATTTAAAGGATAAACCCAAAAGACAAAGCAAAACTTGATTTTTAGGAAAAAAAACGCTAGAATAGTGCCAGTTCCGATGTGGCTCAACGGTAGAGCATCCCGCTGTTAACGGGAGGGTTGTTGGTTCGAATCCAACCATCGGAGCTTTTTTATTTAAATTATAGATAGCAAAAACGCCATGGTATAGATGTAATTCTATACCATGGCGTTTTTGTTTTGCTGTTAGAATTTTTTGTGCTTAACCTTCAGTTGGTGCAAAAATCATAACTACACTTTCGTTTTCGCTGTTTGTTGTGTGAAGCCATAGATGGTCTTGGCGTATTTCCCAGTTGTGTGCGTTTGCTAAAAGTCTGAAAAATTCGTGCTCTCTTAAACCTTCCGGCTCTATAAAAGCTGCCATCATTGTCGAGGCTGCCGGCATAAACTCAATAGCGCTGCCGTTTAT
>WQVR01000117.1 GCA_009785775.1 Candidatus Proendomicrobium guianensium | reverse complement strand
TTAAACATAATAATAAAAATCAGTACTGCCAAAACATAATTTAAAAACGGGCCGAAAAAAGCTATAGCTATGCGTTTATACCACGCAATTGAAAAATATCCTCTTTCCGCGTCAGCCTCTTCAGGGCTAGAGCCGACCATAGACACAAACCCGCCAAAAGGCACGGCATTAACGCTATAGCGCGTTTCGCCGCGCGTAAAGCCGAAAAGTTCGGGACCAAACCCAAAAGCAAATTTTAAAACTTTAACATTAAAAAACTTTGCCATGGAAAAATGCCCGAGCTCGTGTATAAATATTAAAAGCCCAAAGCCCGCAACCACCCCGAATATTTGTAAAATTATGATGTTCATTTAGCCTCTGTTTATAATTAACGCCGCTTCTTTTCTTGCCCAGGCGTCTGCTTCTAAAACGCTTTCAAGCGTTAAGTTTTTATTTACTTTATGACGCTTTGTAACTTTTTGCACAGTTAACGCAATATCAGTAAATTTTATCTGTTTATTTAAAAATGCGGTTACCGCCGCTTCATTTGATCCGTTTAAAACCGCCGGCATTGTGTATCCCGTACGTGCCGCCGCATATGCTAAGTTTAAAGCGGAAAATTTAGCAAAGTCGGGCTTATAAAAATCAAGCCTTGAAACCTCCGCCAAATTTAAAGGTTTTACCCTGCACGCCAAACGTCTGGGATAAGTAAGCGCGTATTGTATGGGCAAACGCATATCGGGAACAGACATTTGCGCTATTACCGACCCGTCTGTATATTCTACCATAGAATGTACTATAGACTGCGGATGTATTACAATATCTACATTATCTATAGGCAACCCGAAAAGCACGCTTGCTTCTATAGCTTCAAGCCCTTTATTCATTAAAGTTGCCGAATCTATAGTAATTTTTTTACCCATAATCCATGTAGGGTGGGCGAGGGCTTGTTCAACGGTAATATTTGAAAAATTTTTATTATACTTATAAAACGGCCCGCCTGAAGCCGTAAGAATTATTTTTTTCACTTCGCTTAAACGTTCTGCGCTTAAGCATTGAAACACGGCAGAATGTTCGCTGTCTACGGGAAGCAAACTTACCTTATACTGTTTAACCAATTTGGTTATTACAGGCCCCGCCATTACAAGCGCTTCTTTATTGGCTATGGCAATATTTTTTCGCGCGCAAATCGCTTCCACAAGCGGCACAAGCCCCGCAGCGCCCACAACGCTTGAAACTACGGTGTCTACGCCTGAAAGCGTTGCTATTTTGTTTAAACCTTCAGCCCCTTCAAAAACGCTTACTTTAAATTTATTTTGCTTACACCAATTTTTTACTTCAACAGCATTATCATAACTGTCTATGCTAACAGCCCTAGGCTTAAAAATTTTTATTTGTTTTTTTAAAAGCGCAACATTATTATGTGCGCTTAAACCAAACACCTTAACGCCGGCAAGGCTCTCTTTTATTACATCCAGAGTTTGAACCCCGATAGAGCCTGTAGAGCCTAAAATTGATATATTTTTTGCCATAAATAAAACACAAAGCGTCTTTTTTAATTTTTATAAGAAAAAGTACAATGTATAAAACATTGCCGGCGCGGCAAAAAGGTAAGAATCAAACCTGTCAAACATGCCGCCATGCCCGGGTATAATATTACCTGAATCTTTAATACCGGCGTCGCGCTTAATTAAAGATTCAGCAAGGTCTGAAAACTGCCCTATAACAGAAACAACAAGGGCAAGTATAACTGTTTGGTTAAGCGGCAAGATATTGCCCGTAAACGTAGCGTGAAAGACATAGGCTACAATAACAGCCGTAACAGCGCCCGCAACAGCGCCCTCTATAGTTTTTTTAGGACTTATGTGTGGCGAAAGTTTATGCCTGCCAAACGCTCTGCCTGCGGCATATGCGCCTGTATCTGATATCCATGTAACTATAAACAAAAAGCATATAAATTCAAAGCCGTTTGGCAAGTTACGAATTTGCACCATATACATTAGCGCAACAGGGATAAAAACCGTACCCAAAAAAGACACCGCTACGCGAGCCACCGCATTTTCGGGCGAGCCTTTTATAACCTCTATAAAAAACAAAACAAGCGCGATAAATACGGCAAATATCGCAATTATATTACCGCCAAACGATGGCAAGCCGAAATAAAGCGCGGTAAAAAACAAAGCCGAAACAGGCACGCAGAAATAAGCGTTAGGTTTATACTTTGCACATATTGAAAAATATTCTTTAACACAAAAAAAGCTTACCACCAACATTAAGGCAAAAAACGCCAGCCTTCCGTAATAAACACAGGCTATAATTAAAGGTATGCCGACAATGGCGCTGAGTATTCTTGGCACTAACATTCCACAACCCCTCCGACGTATTTATATGCAAACATCTGCTTGTTTTTAAGTTTATATTCCGCCAAAACGGCGGGAGCGTTTTTGGTAATCTATTATCGCTTCGGTAAAATCGTCCGCGCTAAAATCAGGCCAAAACTTTTTTGTAATGTAAATTTCTGCATAAGCTATTTGCCAAAGCAAAAAATTTGAAACGCGCATTTCGCCGGAAGTGCGTATTAAAAGGTCAGGGTCAGGGTAACCGGCGGTGTATAAATTGTTTGAAATATCTTCCTGCTTGGGCTTTTTTATGCCTTTTTGCGCTAAACGCTCAAAAGCGCGCAAAATTTCTTCTCTGGCGCCGTAATTTAAGGCTATAAGAAGCGTCATTTTTGTATCTTGGGCGCTAGTATAATCTTCAATATTTTTTATTTCTTTTTGAAGTTCGTTTGAAAATTTTTCTATGCCGCCTATAAATTTTAAACTTATATTATTTTTTTTTAAACTTTCGGCTTCGCTTTTTATATAACTTTTCAAGAGCTTCAGCAATGCTTTGATTTCAGCTTCAGGCCTACTCCAGTTTTCCGTAGAGAAAGCGTACAGGGTCAAAACCTCAATGTTAAGCTCTCTTGCGCGCTCAACAGTGCTTCTGACGGTTTTGACCCCTGCTCTATGTCCGAATATTCTGGGCAAACCTTTCGATTTTGCCCACCTGCCGTTACCGTCCATTATTACTGCAACATGGCGCGGCAGTTTTGAAAAATCTACGCTTTGCGTTTTAGACAAAATTTCGCGCTGCTTAGTTTGAAATTGCGTTTACCGGGCATGATGGCACGCATACGCCGCAGTCTACACATTTTGAGTCTATAACATATGTATCGCCGGATTGGGCTATAGCTTCTACAGGGCAAGTAGGCACGCAAACTCCGCAGGATACACAGGCTTTTGAATCGATTTTGTATGACATTTTCAGGTTCCTCCCCTTTTATATTTGCATCAACTCTTTTTCTTTAAGAGCCATATTTTCGTCTATTTGTTTTATGTAAGAATCTGTAATTTTTTGGGATTCAACTTCAGCTTTTTTGCGGTCGTCCTCGGTTAGAAGCTTGTCTTTTTCTGCCTTTTTAACGGCGTCCAACATATTGCGCCTTTCATTACGCACGGCAACGCGGTAATCTTCGGCGCTTTTGTTCATAGATTTTACGAGTTCCCTGCGGCGCTCTTCTGTAAGAGCAGGTATTGAAATACGTATAATTTTACCGTCGTTTACGGGTGTAAGGCCTAAATCCGCCTTTTGTATGGCTTTTTCAATGGCGCCAAGCAAACTCGCGTCCCACGGGCGCACTTCCAAGGTTTTCGCGTCGGGCACGGAAATACCC
>WQVR01000116.1 GCA_009785775.1 Candidatus Proendomicrobium guianensium | reverse complement strand
TTACTTGCCTTAGACTGTGCCGCAAGCGAACTTTATGCAGACGGCAAGTATACCCTTGAAGGCGAACAAACCGACAAAGTTAAAACATCGGAAGAGCTAATAAACTTCTACGCTGACTGGGTAAGCAAATACCCCGTTATTTCTATTGAAGACGGTCTAAGCGAAAAAGACTGGGACGGTTGGAAAAAAATTACAGACGCCCTAGGCTCGAAAACACAATTGGTGGGCGACGATATTTTTGTTACTAACACAAAAATATTTAACGAAGGCATAGAAAAAGGCATAGGAAACTCCATACTTATTAAAGTTAACCAAATAGGTTCGCTTTCGGAAACCGTTGCCGCTGTGCAAATGGCGTACAAAGCGGGTTACACTGCTATTATGTCGCACCGTTCGGGCGAAACCGAAGATACGTTTATCGCAGACCTTGCAGTTGCGCTTAACACAGGGCAAATTAAAACCGGTTCCGCTTCAAGAACAGACAGAGTTTGCAAATACAATCAACTTTTAAGAATTGAAGAAGAACTAGGCGAGCGCGCAAGTTACTTGGGCAAAGAAGCGTTCTCAAGCATTAAGTAATTTACTTCGTCTTTTACATTTATACTTTGTTGCACCCCGGCTAATGTACCGTTTCACTTATGTACACTTTACCGGGGTGCGCCTAGTCTGGCGCAAAATATTTCGTAAATATTTACAGGGTATTATCATTATTAACAAAACGGTATTAAAAAAAATCAAAGTCCGCTATATTGTTTTTGCGCTTTTAGCCGCGGTACTTTTGTTTAACGAGGGTATGCGTACGGTTTTTGTGAGGTACTTTGAAATACGCCGCCTAAACGCTTCAATAGCAAGGTCTACGCGCGAGAACGAATTGCTTCGCCAAAGGATATATTTTTTGGAAAACGAACCGGCATTTTTAGAGCGTATGGTGCGCGCGGAACTTGGCGTAATAGCCGAAGGCGAAATTGAATACCGTTTTACAGTTCCCCGCTAAAGAGGCAAAAATGAAAACAAAAAAAAACAAATGCCCGAAAGAAATTAAACTTCCAAGCGAAACAGAATCTCCGCAGGAAGCCGAACTCTCGCGATTTGGCGTTTCTATTAATACGGGACTTTTGCAAAAGTTTGACAGCTTAATAAAAGCGCATAGTTATCCCACACGCTCTAAAGCTATTGAAGATTTAATAAGTAATTTTATAAACGAAGTTTCCACATGTCAGGGCAAATGCCCTAATGTTGTAGGCACTATAAATATTGTTTATGACCATAACAAGCGCGAGCTTTTATCACGCATTGTTTCCATAAAGCAAGACTTTCAAGATATAGTAATATCTTCCCACCAAATGCACCTAAATCATCACAACTGCTTTGAAATGATTGTAATTAAAGGCGCGCACGCCAAAGTAAATCTTTTACTGGATAAAGTTAAGGCTGTTAAAGGTATTAAACATGCCGCTTTAAGCGTATTTTCAGGTAAGACTATTTACAACACTAATAAGGCATAAAAACGCGTTGTCAATATATGTTAAACATCTACCATTAAAGACCAATTTACGCCGAACTTATCAACTACATAGCCCCATAGAGGCGTCCAGAACTGCGGCGCAGGAGATTCTACTATTTTGCCGCCTGCCGCAAGTTTATTAAATACAGATATAAGCTCATCCGGTGATTTGTAACGGATAAGAAAAGAGAAGTTGTGACCTGAAATCGGCAGTTCTGCTCCATCTGTTAAAGAAAAATCAGTGCCGCAAATAGTTACCTCTGAATGCATAACAAACTCGGGTGGAAATTTATCCATGCCGTTGCCGGACGGCGCATCTTTAGCATAATGTATTGCTTTTACCTGCGCTCCAAAGACTTCTATATAAAAATCAATAGCTTCTTTGCAGTTTCCTTGAAAATGAATTGTTGGCGTAATCATTTGTTTTTCATCCTTATTTATAATGGTTATTATTTTTTGCAAAACACAGGGAAATAAAAAATATAAGGCAAGCCATAAGCACAACTGACGCGCCTGTGGGTAAGTTGAAAATGTAGGAAGCCAAAAGTCCCAGCCAGCATGCCGCCAAAGCAAACAAAGCGCTTAAAAAATACATAGGTTTAATTTTTTGGCTAAACTGATAAGCCGTTGCGGTTGGTATTGTAATTAAACTATAAATTAAAAGCCCGCCAATGCCTGAAATATTAACGCTTACGCTTAAAGCGCAAAGTATTATAAGCGCATAAAATATCGGCTTTTCCGCAATGCCCGAAGCTTTTGCCAAGTCTCTTGAAAAAATTACCGCAATTATGCCTTTATTAAAAACAACTAAAAATGTTAGCACCGCCGCCGCGCATGCCGCAATAAAATAAATGTCACGCACGCTTACCGTAAGCGGGCTGCCCCACATTAATGATAATGCGAGCGCTCTGTTTTCTTGTATAAGCGCCATAAATAAAAATGCCAGCCCCAGCATAAACGAAAAAATTATACTGGTAGAAGCATTGGCAGAGAAATTACCTTTTTGCGCCAACGGCGCTATAAAAAACGCCGCCGCCAAACAAAAAACCACAGCGCTTACAACGGGGTTTAAACCAAAAAAAATGCCTATTACCGCGCCCGCGAAAGCCGCGTGCGCCATGGTAAGCGCCACAAAAGGTATTTTAAAAAAAAACACCCACACGCCAACAATTGCGCAACTTATAGCGCACAGCCCAGACGCGATAAACGCCCTTATAAGAAACGGTTGCGCGGATAATCCCGCAAAATTAAATAATATTTCCATGTTCAAGTTTTATCGTTTTATATTGACCATGCGGCAATGAGTGTATAATGTGGGTTGCCATTACAATGGCGCAATTGGTTTTTGCGTTATAATCAACAAGCGTTTTGGTTAGGGTTTCTTTGCATGTTTTGTCTAAACTGGAGAAAGGTTCGTCTAAAAGTAAAAGTTTTGGCTGTTGTAAAAAGGCGCGGGCAATTTGCATTCTTTGAGCCTGCCCGCCGGAAATATTTCCGCATAATGCGTTCTCAACGCTTTTTAAGCCAAATTTTTTTATTAAATCTTCGCTGCCCTGTATATCGCAAGATTTGGTTTTTTTAAAAATACCGTTTTTTGCTACAGCGCCCGTCATTATAGCTTCTTTAACGGTTATGGGGCATTTTTTGTCGGGCATAGCATTTTGCGGCACATATGCAACTTCGTTACCCTTTATATTAGCGGCGATATTTCCGCTTGAAGGCTTTGCAAGCCCGCATAAAATTTTTAGCAAAGTGCTTTTTCCCGCGCCGTTTGCGCCGCAAATTACAATAAAATCACCGCTGGAAATTTCTAAGCAGATATTATTTAAAACGTGTGTTTGTGAGAATTTTACGGATATGTTATTAAGGCTGGCGATTACCATTACGCGCTTTCTTCTTCTGCGGGTGGTTGCGCCTGTAGGGCGCGGGATATTCTTTGGATATTATCTTGCAAGGTGCTTAGGTAACTTCCGCCAAGCGGAAAATTGCTTATTACGGCATGCCTTAGCCCGTTGTCTTCACTTAACATAAAGCCGATGTTTGTTCCTGCTTGCAAGTTATCTACCACAAGCACAACATTGCGTTGTTGTATGGTTCTGTTAAGTTCTGCAAGTTGACGTGCCGAAAGCTCGTTTTGCGTGCGGTATGTTGCTACTACGTTAAAGCCAAGCCATTCTAAAAAAGTTTTTAGGTTATGTTCG
>WQVR01000115.1 GCA_009785775.1 Candidatus Proendomicrobium guianensium | reverse complement strand
GCCTGCATTTCAATTTCTTTGCTTAATTCGTAAAGTTTTTTTAATGCTAAGTTTGAAGCCACCCCTTTTATGGTGTGCGCCATAACAGACATTGTTTTAAAATCACCCAACTTTATACTATTTATTAAATCTTCACAAAACTTATCGCCTTGAAATTTACCAAGAAACTGCATATAAAGGTTTTTATCGTTCATAAACCTTGTTATGCCGTCTTTTACTTCAATGTAGGGCATAAACTTTGCGTACTCGTCTTCTTCAGGTTCAGTTTGGCTTTCTTGCGGACTTTGGTCGGCGGTTTCAGGCATGTATTTTTTTAAAACGTCAAGCATAATTTCTGTGTTTATAGGCTTGCCTATGTGATTGTTCATACCGGCGTCAAGACATGCTTGTATGTCTTCTAAAAAAACGCTCGCGGTTAAAGCGATTATCGGCACGATTTTTGCTTTTGGCAGGTCAAGGGCGCGGATTCGCTTGGTTGCTTCAAGCCCGTCCATTACGGGCATTTGAATGTCCATTAAAATTAAATCGTACTTATCTGGGTTTGCGCTAAAAACGTCAATTGCTTCCTGACCGTTAGAAGCAAAATCAATACTTACCCTTGTAGCCTGCAAAAAAACCGATATTATATCTTTGTTTATATCTGTATCTTCTACAACAAGTATGGTTTTACCTTTGTAATTAGGCTTGCCGCTTAAAGACATATTTCCCCCATGGAAACATTTACCGCTTTTTTGGCTAACTTTTTGGCATTTTATCATTTTTGCCGATTTTTAACAAATTTTACTAAAGAACTTTCATTACAAATAAATTATATGCTTAATTTAAAGCAAAAATCATCCGTTACAAAACCGCCGCCTATATCGGTTAGCGCTTCTTTGTCTTTTAAAAAACCTATTTTTTGATATACTGCTATAGAACCCGTATTGTGCCTGTTAACCGTCAAAGTTATAGCATTAAGGTTACGCCCCTTTGCTATACCCGCAACAAAGTTTATCACTTTTCTTGCAAGCCCCTTGCCCCTGAAATGTTTGTATATATAAAACTTGCTTAAAAACATTTCCTCACCGTGCGGTGCAAAGGCAAAATAACCTGCATATTTGCCGTCGCATTCAATAATATAGTAAGAAAGTTCTTTTTGTTTTATCTGTTTTTCTATTGCGCCGTAAGATTGAAATTTGTTTAGCATATAATCTACTTGCCCGTCAGGGCAAATAGGCGCGTAGTGCTCATGCCATATTTCTTTTGCCATAGCGGCAATCAGGTTAATAAGGTTTTTATCCTCAAATTTCACTTGTATCATAGCGGTTGACGTTTAAAATATTTGATTAAAAAATCGAATAGGTTAATCTTAATCGGGTTTCCATTGCATTTGACGACACGCTTGCAAGCTCGGCAGCCCTGTAACGCGACCTGTGCAAGAAAAAGCGTTGTTCCAAACTTAAGGTTAAATTGTCGGTAAGCCTATAGCCAAGCCCCGCGCTTAATATGTTTAACATAGCATTGCTTTCAATACCTTTTACGTTGTAATCATTTTGGTTTTGTCCATAAAATGCCCTATTTTCTGCGCGAATCAGCGTAAAAGCATTATAATGTCTCAGGTTAGTAAAAATAAATTTATTTGAAAAATTCATTAATGCCGAAAGTTTTAAACTGTAACCAGAGCCAAAGTTATAGTTCCGCTGGTAAACATTATAATACTCTGTGCCGCTTGCGCTGAAAAACACAGCATTTGCGTGAAAACCGCCTGTAAAAAAATTAGGGCTGTTTTCATTTTGTCTTCTATATAAAATGCCCCAGCCAACCGAGGCGGGCGCGGTAAATCTAAATGAGTTTTGATCGTAATAGCTAAAGTGTTGGAAAATACCGCTAAAAAAAGCGTTCGTATCATTTCCCCGCCGCCTTCCCCAAAGCGCACCTGTAACAGTTGCCTCCGGAACAAAGGGTTCGTTACCGATTACGTTAAAGTTAAGGTCAAAAGTAAAAAAGTCATAAGGTCTAAAGCGTTCTCTATATTCAAACGGACAACCGTAAACAGCGGTAATACCTAATACTATATTATTATCATCGTCGCTATTATTATCTAAATCAGTAACAAAGCGGTTATACACGGAAAAATCTATGCGGAAAGTTTCTTCATGGCGCCTTGCTGTTCTTCCATCATTGCAATGCCGCCATGCTCTGCCGGTTATAAGTCTGTTAAACCCATCCATGGGCGATATAATACCCGCCAAAATTTCGCGCCTTAAGCGCGCCCCGCCGCGCTTGCTTTCATCTACAACAAGGGCGGAAAGCCTGTGCATTACTTCTCCGAATGCTAGCCCTGCAAAACTTGTAGTAATAAAGTCGTTAAGCGCAGGGTAGTTGTTTTCACAAAGAAACTCCCACTGCCAACTCCCAAAAACAGTAAAAGGTATCGACTGCCAAAAATTTAAACCTTGCGCGCGGGCTGCCGCAAAATATAAACCACCGTGATACGGGTGGGCAAGCTGATTCATCAAAAACTCATCATTATCCCACACAAAACCCCTTCTAAAATTATTGCCTATGTCCCTATAGCTTACCTGCGAGAAATCATAGCGCGCTACACACCTGCCAAAACCATGCACAATGGCATTTATCATAACGCCCTGCCATAAGGCATTCAGCCAGGCATTTCTTGAAGGTTGAGAATCCTGTTTTTCAATATTTTCAGAAGCATTTACACTCGGAGCTTGAGCATAAATATTTGCAAAACAAAATAATAAAATTAACGCTATAACTGTTTTTTTGCGTAAACCTGTATTCATGGATAACACCTTGTTTTATTGTATTTTACAGCCTGTGTCTAAAACTTAAAGCCACCGCGTGGCCTGTGCCGTCTGTATAACTTATGGGCAGTCTTCCTCTTATAGGCAAGTTATCTGTGGTGCCTGTTAAGCTTACTGATTGATAAAAAACATAGGCAATATCAATTGCCCAGTTATTTCGCCTAAAGCCCAAACCTAAACTGTAAATATTTCTATCATGAGCGGGAACAAGCGTGTCCATATACGCGGGATTTCTTGGGGATTGGTCAAAAGTATAACCCGCGCGGATACACCAGTTCGGCGTTAAAGCATATTCCACACCCAAAGATAATCTGATAACATCTCTGTAGTTTTTGTGCTCTACTAAAGACGGCAGGGAAGTATCATTATAATCTATTCTAAGAGTTTGATAACTACTCCAAAATGTGCCGGTTACATTACCTTCAATAATAAGCCTTTCCGTAGGTCTGTGCGCTACGCCAAAGCTTATGCTGTCGGGTAAAGACAAAGCCGCGCTTGCACTGCCCGACTGTGGCCAAGGTGCTGACATGGCAGAATCTACCGTACCTCTAACCGTATGATTTACTTTTGTTCTGTATGTTAAACCTGCCGACCATCTATCTGCCCATAAAGGCCTATAAAAAACTCCTATATTTCCGCCCCAGGCTATACTGTCTCCGCTAATTTCAAACCCGCTGTTAAACATAGGAAAGTATTTTCTTTGATTGAAGTTCAAAGTCATAATTTCAAGGCCTGTGGCAATAGATAATTCCTCATTAACTCTTACGGCTATAACAGGGTTTATCGAGAAAGTTTGAAGGCTTGTTGAGCGCCCCATTTCAGAGCCTACCCAATCTGAATAGTTTTCATACCTTAGCCCAAGCCCGAATCTTGTAAAAAAGCCTATACCCCAATATACGTTTTCATTTAGTTGTCCG
>WQVR01000114.1 GCA_009785775.1 Candidatus Proendomicrobium guianensium | reverse complement strand
TCCATATGCTTAGGGCCGTCTTGATTCATTGTGATAAACGGCAGGTTTATAGTGGTGCTTGCAACGCTCGAAAGTTCTTTCTTGGCCTTTTCGGCAGCTTCTTTAAGGCGCTGCATTGCCATTTTGTCTTGCAGCAAATCTATGCCTGTTTCTTTTTTGAATTCTGAAGCAACATGGTTTATAAGCACATTGTCCATGTCGGTGCCGCCAAGCTTCGTGTCGCCGGATGTAGAAAGCACTTCAAACGTGCCCTCACTGCCCATTTCCATTATGGTAACGTCGAGCGTACCGCCGCCAAGGTCAAAAACCAGAATTTTTTGTTCTTGCCCTATTTTGTCTATGCCGTAGGCAAGCGACGCCGCAGTCGGCTCATTAACCAAACGCACAACTTCAAGCCCCGCTATAGCTCCGGCGTCTTTGGTTGCTTGGCGTTGATGGTCGTTAAAGTAAGCAGGCACGGTAATTACCGCTTTGCTTATGGTTGTGCCTAAGTAGCTTTCTGCGTCTTTTTTAATTTTTTGCAAAACATATGCTGAAAGCTGTTGCGGGGTAAATTCTTTATCATTAATTTTATATTTAAAATCTTCGCCCATTTTGCGTTTAAAAGCATAAACCGTGCCTTCGGGGTTGGTTACTGCCTGACGGCGTGCGGGCTCGCCCACAAGCAACTGGCCGTCTTTAGTAAAAGCAACGTAAGAAGGAAAAGCTTTACCGCCGAGCGTTGTGCCTTCTGCCGAAGGGATAAGCGTTGTTTTGCCGCCTTCCATAACGCTTGCGGCAGAATTTGATGTGCCTAAGTCTATTCCTATAATTTTTGACATTGTGAAAATCCTCCTGCGCGTATTGCGCATTTTTATATTTTTAATTTAAATTTAATTTGTTTCTTTTGTATCTTGCGGGGCGCTGGCAGTTTTTGCAACTTTAACTTTTGCCGCCCTTAGCAAATTTCCGCCCAAGGTGTAGCCTTTTTGATAAATGTTTAAAATTGTACCCTCTTCGGCGTCGCAAACTTCGTGGTCTAGCGCTTCGCAAAACTGGGGGTTAAATTTATTATCTTTTAATTGCACCTCTTTTACGCCTTCTTCTTCAAGCATTTTTATAAACTCTTTGCTTATAAGCTCTAACCCTTCAAGCAAAACATCTATGTTTTTTGTACTTTGAGCGCTTTTTAAAGCGGCTTCCAAAACATCGTAAATCATTATCTGCTTTGAGAGTATTTTCTCGCGGCCATAATCTAAGAAGCTTTGCTTTTCTTTTTCGGAGCGCTTGCGGAAATTGTCAAACTCTGCTTTTAGGCGCAAAAGTTCGTCATAATACTTGCCGCTTTCTTTTTTTATCTCTTCGTGAGATTGCCTTAAAATTTCAAGCTCGTCAAGTTTTTCGTCGCGCGCGGTGTTTAAAATTTCATCTGCACAGGACTCTTTAGCGGTGTCGGTTTGCTTGTCTGCCAATGTCGGCCTCCTTAAAATTCTACTCTGATTTTTTAAAATATTCGTTTAACATTAATGAAACGGAATTTAACAGCGCCATCATTTTGTTATAGTCCATGCGCTTGGGTCCTACTATGCCAAGCACGCCGACAGCTTTGTTTGAATCTGTGTAGACCGAAGTTATAACGCTTAAATCTTTAAAGTGAACGCTTTGGGTTTCGGCGCCGATTTTTACGCTTAGCGCCTGCCCGCCGCCAAAGTTGTTTTTTACAAGCTCTATAAGTTGCTCTTTATTGTCGTTAAGGCCTAGTATTGTTTTTGCCTGCTCTATGTCGCCAAAATCAGGAAATGACAAGCAGTTAGAGGTTCCGTCTATATAAACTTCGTCTTGCATAAGCGCAAGCACGCTTGAGAGTTCTTCGGCTATTTTAAGCATAGACTGCTCATGGGCTTGAAACTTTTGCACCTCTGCCATTATGCGGGCGCCGGCTTCGGTTAAAGAAAGCCCCCTCAAGCGCTCATTTAAAAAATTTCTTAACCTTGTTAAAGTTTCGGGTTCTGCCGAAACGCGCACTAAACGGTGTTTAACCATTCCCGTTTTGGTTAACAACACCACAAGCACCTGCGACGAACCTTGCGGCAAAAGCTCTATATTTTGTATTTCGTTATAATCTGCCTTGGGCGTTAAAACAAAGCCCGCCTGTTGGCTTAAACCCGACAAAATACGCGAGGTTTGCGAAAGCAAAGTTTCAATTTCTCTGCTTTTTGCTTCATACTCAAGACGTATGCGGTTTTCTTCTTCTATGGCAAGGCGTTGTATTTCCATTATAGAATCTACATACGCCCTGTAGCCTTTGTCTGTGGGCAGGCGGCCTGCGGAAGTGTGCGGCTGAAACAAATAGCCTTCGCTTTCAAGCTCTGC
This sequence comes from Candidatus Proendomicrobium guianensium, assembly GCA_009785775.1. GTDB lineage: Bacteria > Elusimicrobiota > Endomicrobiia > Endomicrobiales > Endomicrobiaceae > Proendomicrobium > Proendomicrobium guianensium. Next base: position 1,376 of record WQVR01000114.1, on the reverse strand, counting down.
CATGATATTGCGTATTGTCGCGGGTGAAAATGTTATGTCGTACTCTTGTAATAAAACGCTTGAACCTACCGGTTTTGCCGTTTTTATATAATGGTGCACCACGCAACGCAAAATTTTCAGCTTACGTTCAATTAATATATTCGCGTCTACCTGACGTACCATACAAATACTACCCCTAAAAACAAATTAGCACTCTTGCCTGCAAAGTGCTAAAAGTATACCACGAAGGGTTATTTTTGTCAAGAGGATGGGTGAAAGTAGTTATTTTGAAAAATTTTTGATGAAAAGGTTTTTTATAAGAGCAAACCACTCTTAAGGTTTTCGTCACATCAATTTTTTTAAACTTGCATACGCCTTATCAAGTTGTGTATCTGTAAATTTGTTTTTTTCTTCCTTAAATTTTTTAAAAACATTTTTCTTATCGTGCATCGTTACTCTATTCATAAAATAATACATTGTTCCATATAATTCCATTGTATCAAAGTTATAGTCGGGTAGCACGGTTTTTATTTTTTTTATTTTTTCGTATATATTATTTATAGTTTTTTTTGGCAATTCTTCTGTTATAGAGTCCTCTATAATAGAGTACCCTGACTGCATATCGTAACTTAAATTTTCCCAAAACTGCATAGTATTAAGAACCGATTGCAACTCTATTGAAAAAGGACCAAACTTATATATGGAAAATCTAAACGGCACATTCTCATCTTGTTCAGTTAAAAATGAAGAAAATTTTTGTATGTGTATCTTGTTTGTAAGAATATTTTCTTTTTTAAGAATGTATATAAGATTTTTTACAAAAGCCGTCTCATTATACATTTTACCACTCCTTTGGTTATTTTATTTTTTGAAATTTATTTATTTTTTCTTTCTCGCAAAAGTATCTTATAATTTGGCTATGGTTGTCTTTTAGCCCTTTTAACACTGGAGAAGCTTCCAGCAAGTTTTTCATTTTTTTGCCATATTTGGTTGCAACATAATACTTGTTCTCTTCTTTGTTTTCTTCATCTGTATCATCTGTCAGTTCATGGTGTTTAGGCTTTGTACTTGCAACAAAATAGTCCTTACCCTCTTCAAATCCTTTAGATTTTAGTTTTTGCTCAAACTCCTTTTTTATTACAGGAGCATCTTTACCACTTTTTTCATCAACCATAAAAGATAGTTGTTCAAAACAACTCAAATGCTTGTGTCTTAAAATATATGGTGCCCATCTGGAACTATCAGTCATTACATCTTTTTTAGCCTGCTCTATTATGGTGTAGTCATCAAACCACAAAAGTTTTTTATAAATCTCGCTATACTTATCCTTTACACTTATGGTCTTAAAACATTTTTTTCTTTCTTTTACATATTCTCTCAAGGCTATGTTATACCCT
>WQVR01000113.1 GCA_009785775.1 Candidatus Proendomicrobium guianensium | reverse complement strand
AGCGCCATAGCGTTAAAAGAAATTGGCATAGAAGCCCCTGCTTTTGAGGGGCCTACGGCTATAGTGTTTGAAAACTCAGACACAATAACCCCTGCAAAAACCGTTATGGATTTTGCCAAAGACAATGCCAAACTTGTAGTAAAAGCGGGATATCTCGACGGCAAGTTTATAGACGCCGCCATGGTAAAAGAACTTTCAGCCCTTCCATCAAGGGAAGTGTTGCTTGCAAAAATGCTTGGCAGCATGAATGCGCCTGTTTCTGGCTTTGTTAATGTGCTTGCGGCAAACTTGCGCGGGCTTGTAACCGTGCTTGACGCAATAAGCAAAAAACAATCAGCCGCTTAATTTTAAAAATTAGTTTGTAAAAACATAAAGTAAAAAAATAATAAAGCGGTTTAACCGCTACGGAGGAAGTAAAATGTCTTTAAGCAAAGATCAATTAATTGAAGGAATTTCCAACATGACGGTTTTAGAACTTTCAGAGCTTGTAAAAGCCTTGGAAGAAAAGTTCGGCGTATCTGCGGCAGCACCGGTAGCAGTAGCGGCAGCACCAGCAGCCGGCGCAGCGCCAGCAGCCGAAGCTAAAGACGAATTTACCGTTGTGCTTACATCAGCCGGCGCAAACAAAATAAACGCCATTAAAGTTGTACGCGAAGTTACAGGCTTGGGCTTGAAAGAAGCTAAAGACTTGGTAGACGGCGCGCCTAAAACAGTAAAAGAAAATGTTGCTAAAGCCGAAGCAGAGGAAATGAAAAAGAAATTTGCTGAAGCGGGCGCAACAGTTGAACTTAAGTAATAAATCTAAAAAGTACTTAAATTTTCATACAAAATAGGCTTGACAAACGAACGGTTATCGCATAAAATAAAAGTTCGTTTGTCAATTTGCCTGTGCTTTTGTTTTTACGGCATATTACAGTATATAACAGGGAACTTTAAGTTTCCTTATTAATAGGTAAAACAATGAACAAAGTCAATTTTGGCAAGATTGTTTCCCCGATAGATCCTCCGTTACTTTTAAAAATGCAGAAAGATTCGTTTGCAGAATTTTTGCAAGCAAGTACAGCACCCGAAAAACGCAAATTCCAAGGGCTTGAAGGCGCCTTTAGAGATATTTTTCCTTTAACAAACTCAGACGGCAGTTTGATACTTGAGTATGTTTCTTATTCGTTTGGCGAACCTAAATATTCAGTTGAAGAAAGTATTGCCCGTGACGCAACATACGCTTCTCCCTTAAAAGTTAAACTTCGCCTGCTTCACAAAAAAGAAGACGGCAAAGAAAAAGAACTTTCCGAACAGGAAGTTTACTTCGGTGACATTCCTTTAATGACGCCTACCGCGACATTTATTATCAACGGCGCAGAGCGTGTTGTTGTAAGCCAGATACACCGTAGCCCCGGCGTTATTTTTGAAGACGACGAAGAACACCGCGTAACCACGTTTGGTAAACCTTTTTATTATGCGCGCATTATACCTTACAGAGGCGCGTGGGTAGAGTTTGAGTTTGACCAAAACGGTATTTTATTTGTGCGCATAGACCGTAAAAGAAAAATCCTTGCAACCACGTTTTTGCGCGTGCTTGGGTTTGAGTCTGACGAAGAGATAATGGACTTATTTAAAGAAACCAAAGAAGTTTCTTTAGACTCCGCACCCGTAAGCTTAGCGAACGAATACTTGGCGGAAGATGTTTACGATACTGCCACAGGTGAAATTATTGCAGAAAGCGGTAAAGATTTAAAAGAAGAGCTTATTAAAAAACTTCAAAAAAAAGGTATCGAAAAAGTACAAGTTCATAAAGACTCTACTATACTTTTAACGCTTCGCAAAGACACAATAAAAACCCAAAAAGAAGCCATAAACCATATTTACAGGGTGCTGAAAACGCAAGAATTTATTATACAAGAACGCGCCCAAGGCTTTTTGGAAGAACTTTTATTTAAGTCTGTGCGCCGTTACGACTTTACCACAGTCGGCAGATATAAAATTTTAAAAAAGTTAGGCCCTATTTTTGAATATTACAACAAAAAATTTAAGCTTCCTACGCCTAACGAAGGCAAAAGAACGCTTACACGCGAAGATATTGTAGCAACGCTTAAGTATTTGCTTATGCTTTATAACGGCACAGCCGAATTTAGCGAAGGCAAACAAAGCATGAAAATAGACCTAGACGATATAGACCACCTTGGCAACCGCCGTGTGCGTTCGGTCGGAGAATTACTTGAAAACCAAATTCGTATAGGTTTAGTACAAATGGCGCGTATTGTTAAAGAGCATATGAACAACCAAGACAAATCTAATGTTACGCCGCGCTCGTTAACAAACATTACGCAATTTGTTGCCCAAATCAGAAAGTTTTTCGGTACGTCGCAATTGTCGCAATTTATGGATCAAGTTAACCCGCTTGCAGAACTTACGCACAAACGCCGCCTTTCAGCGCTCGGGCCTGGCGGTCTTAACCGTAAACGCGCGGGCTTTGAAGTGCGCGACGTTCATCATACCCACTATGGCCGCGTTTGCCCAATTGAAACGCCTGAAGGTCCTAATATTGGTCTTATCACCTCGCTGTCAAGTTATGCGCGGGTAAACCAATACGGTCTTATAGAAACGCCTTATAAAAAAGTTACAAACGGTAAAGCCGTAAGCGAAATAGAATACTTAACGGCAGACAAAGAAGACGAATTTTTTGTTGCCCAAGCCAATACCGCTATCGACAATAAAGGCAAAATTACCGCCGATATCGTGCAAGGCAGAAAGTGGGATGATTTTCCCTCTGTAATACCCGACAGGGTAGACTACATGGACATTTCGCCCATGCAGGTTGTTTCTATATCTGCCGCGCTTATACCGTTTTTAGAACATGACGACGCTAACCGCGCGCTTATGGGTTGCAACATGCAACGCCAAGGCGTACCTTTGCTTTGCGCAGAGCCTCCGCTTGTTTCTACCGGCATTGAAGACAAAGTTGCAAGAGATTCCGGCGTAGTTATAATTTCACGTTCAGACGGACAGGTTGTTTCGGTATCTAGCGACGAAATAATAGTGTGGTCTTCTAAAGACTGCGAAGTTTATAACCTTAGAAAATATGCAAGAAGTAACCAAGACACCTGCATTAACCAAGTGCCTATTGTAAAAGTGGGCGACAGCGTTAAAAAAGGTCAAGTTCTTGCCGACGGCCCCGCCACAAAAGAAGGCCAACTGGCATTGGGGCAAAATTTGCTTATAGCTTTCATGCCATGGAATGGCTATAACTTTGAAGACGCGATACTTCTTTCAGAGAAACTTGTTCAAGACGATAAGTTTACGTCTGTACATATAAGAGAATTTGAAACCGAAGCCCGCGAAACTAAAGGGCGCCCTGAAGAGATAACAAAAGATATTCCAAACGTAGGCAGTGAAGATCTTTTAAACTTAGACGAGGAAGGCGTAATAAAAATAGGCTCTATGGTGCAGCGTGGCGATATTTTAGTGGGTAAAACCACCCCCAAAGGCGAGCAGCAAACAACGCCGGAAGAGCGTTTGCTTAGAGTGTTATTTGGCAAAAAAGCTGAAGACGTGCAAGACGCGTCACTTCGCGTGCCGCCCGGCGTAAGCGGTAAAGTAATAGGCGTGCGCACTTTTGTACGTTTAGAAAAAATTACCGAAAAAGAAAAAGCCAGAAAGCTTGCTGAAATGCACGAAGTTTACGACGCCGCAAAAACCAAACTTCGCAAAGACAAAAAAGAACTTTTGGCTAAAGCAAATAAGACCGACAGCGTAAAAATAGAAGGACTTTATAAAACAAAAGAAGAAATTTT
>WQVR01000112.1 GCA_009785775.1 Candidatus Proendomicrobium guianensium | reverse complement strand
TCTGCAAGGTTTACGCCACGTGCATAAACCGGAATTATAACCGACGCTAACATATTTTCCATAAATTGATTATAGCATATTTTATTATTACGCTTGCAAACCGCACAGCACGGGCTAAGTTAAATTTATTTACTTTTTTTACGGCTTAAAGTATACTTGGGCAAAAGCTTTAATGTTTCCTTATCTGCAGATATTTTAACAGAGTAATTTGTTTTGCCTACCGACGCGCGCGACAAACTTTCGTTTGTTTTTGCGTCATAAATAGCGCTAATTTTTACTTTTACAGACTCAAATTGAAACGGTGATAAAAACTCAAGTTCGTCGCCAGTAGCAAAAAAGTTTTTAACTTTAAGAGTTAAAGTTTCACTATCAGAACCCGTAACAATACCGGTTGTGTGGTAATCTCCCTCGCTTAGGGTGCTTTCATAATTAAAAGCGTCTGCGTCTGGTGAGCCCTCAAAAAAACCCAGCGTAAAACCCCTGTTTTGGAGTTTTGCGAGTTCTTGCATATAAACGTCGGGCTTCCATGCTGGCGGGTTAGCAAAGTAGTCGTCTATGGCTTTGCGGTAAACGCGGGCGGTTTGGGCGGTGTAGTACTCACTTTTTGTGCGCCCTTCTATTTTTAAGCTGTCAAAGTTTGCTTCAAGCACCTTGTCTAAGCGCGGCATAAGGCATAAATCTTTAGAGTTTAAAATGTAACTGCCGCGGGCGTCTTCAAAAAGTTCTAAATATTCGCCCGGGCGTAATTCTTCTTCCATAATAAGTTTTGATTTGTACTTCCACCTGCATGAGTTCGCGCACGCCCCCTTATTTGCAGGGCGAGACGCCATAAAAGCAGACATTAAACACCTGCCCGAGTATGAAACGCACATTGCCCCCTGCACAAACATTTCAAGCCTTATATCAGGACACTTTTGGCGTATTTCAAGAGCCTCGCTAAAACTTACTTCCCTGCCCAAAACACAAAGCGACGCGCCCATATTTTTCCAAAAGTTTACCGTAAGGTATGAGCAGATATTGGCTTGTGTGGAAATGTGCAAAGGTATACGGGGCAAGGCGTTTTTAACATAAGCAAAAACGCCGGGGTCTGAAATTATCAGCCCGTCGGGAGAAAGAGTTTCTATATGGTTTAAAAAAGATTTGAGCTTTGCTTCGTCTTCGTTTTTTGAAAAGAAATTAAGCGTTAGATAAACTTTTTTTTCGCGCGCGCGCGCGTATTCTATGCCTTCTGCCAAATCTTGGGCAGGAAATGAACTTTTAGCCCTAAGCGACATATCGGCAAGACCCGCATAAACCGCGTCTGCGCCGTAATTTATGGCTATTTTAAGTTTATCCAGTGTGCCTGCAGGAAGCAGTAGTTCGGGTTTTTTAAGCATTATAAAAAAGTAATCACCAACTGCCTTCTTTTTGACGGCGTTTAATTTCTTTTAAAACCTGTTTGCGTTTCCAATCCGGCAGATAATCTATAAAAAGTTTGCCTTGAAGGTGGTCTATCTCGTGCTGGAGGGCTTTTGCCAAAAAACCTTCGGCAGAAATTTCGCGCCTTTTACCGTTTAAATCAGTGTATGCGGCTGTTACATTTTTAAAGCGTTTTATCTTTTCATAAATTTGCGGGAAAGACAGGCAGCCTTCTTCCTCTTCAATTTTATTTTCAAGAGAAATTATTTCAGGGTTAATTAAAACTATCGGCTTTTTTGCGGTTTGTCCGCCGACATCTATAACACAAAGGGCAATATCTAAGCCCGCCTGAGGCGCGGCAAGCCCGACGCCAAAAGCCCCGTACATAAGGTTTAACATATTTTCGGCGGCTTGTTTAACTTCTTGTGTTATTTGCGCTATCGGCGCGCATTTTGCGCGTAAAATATTATTGCCGTATTTGTGAAGGGTTAAACTCAAAAAAAATCTCCTCTCCAGGGGGCGATACCTATCCCTTTTATACCCTAAACCGAAACCGAGCCAACGACACAAGCACTAATTATCAGCGCCTGCGGCGAAAGCCCGCAAAATAAAAAACAAAATAAAAATTAATCGAATCTAAAGGATAAGCTGATAAAGTGGGAACCTAAACTGCCTTCTATACCGCCAATAGGGATACCCAGCGCATAGTCTAGTACCAAATATGAGGAACGACCTAGCAAAAATTCCCAGCCAAAACCCATATTAATCTCTTCCCGCCTGCCACCGGCGCGTATTGCAAAAGAACCATCGGCAAGCCAGGTTTCAGCGCCCATACGGATATCAAAGTCGCCGTCTCTGAAAATAAAATCGCCGGAAATTGTAAAGTAAGGAAGCCATAAAAAGGGAAGCTCACGCGTGAAATAAGAAACGCCTAATACATTTTCATTAGAAACAATATCACGCTCTACAAAGCCTAAATCTGCAGGTATTAAGTTACGGCTTGAAAACCCAACACCCAAACCGTTTTCATGAACCGCCATAATGCCTATATCCGCCGTTACCGCTGAACGCGAATTGCCGCTTACAGGATCTGTAGATTGAAAATTAAATTCATGGCGCAGATAACGTATGTTTACACCAGCGGAAATAAAAACATTGTCATGAATGCGTATAATATCGCACAAAAAGCGCCCGAAACCTATGTTTACCAAATCTTCACGGCGCAAACCGGGCGTATTTTCTTGCGCCCACGCTATCGAAACAACGCCGATTTCTTCACTTAAAGGCCAAACAAACGCCGCATAATTTGCCGCAATATCTACACCGTCTAGCCCGGCAAAAAGGCGCGAAGACATTAACGTGGCTTCCCTTCTTCTTACAAATGCAAGGCCAGCAGGATTGTAAAGCGGCGCATTAGCGTCATTAGTTACAGACGTAAACGCGCCGCCCATACCCATAGGGCGAACGCCCCAATAAGAAGTATTAAACGCCGCAAATACATAGCCGCCCGAAAGCGCTAAAACCAAAAGCGTTAAAATAATTTTAGAAAATATTTTTTTCATAATTTTATCTGGCAACCGCAACGGTACCGCTTATAGTGCGTCCGTTAGCTCTTATTTGATAAACATAGGTACCGCTTGGAACATTGCGGCCGTCCCATATAAACGGCGCTTGTCTTAATTCTGCAACCTGTCTGCCGTTAGTGTTAAATATGCGCACTCTTTGTATATTATGTTGGTTTTCATCTGTACCAAACCTTATACTTGTACGCCCGACAATTGCTATACGGTTATCAGGGCGGAAGCTACCGTCAGTTGTTGGCGCTGAACGGAATATTCCAAAGTACCAGTCATTTTCATTACTTGACAAAGCGTTTATTCCTGCGCCTCTTAAACGCCCTTGGGCAACAGCTTGCGCTGCAGCCGCATTAAGCGATTGTCCCGTAAAACCGTTTAGCCTTACGGTACGATCCACATTGTCGTTTACGCCGCCCAGGCTTACCCATACGCCGTCATGGCCTAATACGCGGATTTCATAATCTGCCGCAGGTTCAATATGTCCGTGTGAAAGTATTAAATTTATAGGAATATTACTAATATCTACGGTGTCAGAACTTATTCTGTAATGCCTTATGCCTACTATACCGCCGGAAGGCACGTTTTGCGGGGCAATTTCCGTAAAAGTAATTCCTGTCGGTAAAGATGCCCCTGAAGGAAACGACGCGCGGGAATCTTGCAAGCGGGAATGATATCTTCTAAGCGTTAAGGTATTGCTTACCATATCTGAATCTGAAACAAATTGGTAAACATCTGCCATGCGCCACTGCGAATATTTAATTCTGTCGCCTGTACCGCCTTCAAAAACTGCCCTTGCTCTGTAGCGCATACTGTAAGTACCCGC
>WQVR01000111.1 GCA_009785775.1 Candidatus Proendomicrobium guianensium | reverse complement strand
ATTTCGTGATATAATATATGAATATTATTTTAAGTTTATGGGGAGTTTTATGCAAAAGGTAAGTTTAAGTATATTAGCGGTATCATTATTATTTATCATTAGCGCATGCGGCGCAGAAAGTGTGCCTGTTCAACAGCAACAAGCTGATACATTTGGACAAACTGACGCAATTGTTACCACTTTGCATAATTCACAAAACAGTTTAGATTGGGGCGGCACTTATCATGGAGTAATTATGGGTAATGACTCACGCCTTCTTAATGCAAAACTTACTATAGATTATGACGGCACTTTTGTATTAAGATACTCGTATATAAATGATAGCAACAATGTTTTTACTTATAGCGGAAATTTCAGTTGGAACAGCGCCGGAAGCGCTATAACATTAGACAATACTAATATACCGCGTTATTACAGAGTCGGCGAGAATGTGCTTATTCAGTTAGACTCATACGGTAATAATGTTATGGGGCATTTCCCGGGCACATTTCAACTTATTAAAAATATGGAATAGTTGCTGTATACTAGATAGAACACAGGAAAAATGTTACCATATTGAGCGGCTCATCTTGAGTTCTGTAATAGAAAATTTTATTATGGAGATGAACAATGGCACCAACCAGAAGAAAGTTTCTTAAAGGCTGTTTTGCGGCCGCAGGCGCGGCGGTATTGGGCTGTTTGGGCTTAATACGCCCTAAAGCTAAAGCCGCTACAACACTACCTCCTGACCCTCACATATATGGCGACCCTAGCACTTATGGTACAAACTCCCCACGAGCGCCAAGATATCTTGAATTAGAACGCTCGGGCGAACTTGCCCGTCGTGAACAGACCCTTTGGGCTATGCTTGAAAAGTGCCGTCTATGTCCGCGCAACTGCGATGTTAACCGCTTGGCAGGCAGAAGAGGGGCATGTAGCACCGGCGCCGAGTTTAGAGTTGCTTCCCACGGTCCGCATTTCGGCGAGGAAGCGCCGCTTGTAGGGCGCAGGGGCTCAGGCACAATATTTTTTTCTAACTGCAGTTTGCTTTGTGTGTTTTGCCAAAATTGGCAAATTGCCCATAGGGGCGACGGAAGAGAAACCACACATGCCCAACTTGCCGATATGATGATAGACCTTCAGCGCAGGGGTGTCCATAATATAAACCTTGTAACGCCTACGCATTTGATTCCTCATATTATCAGGTCTGTACGGCTTGCTATTCCAAGGGGTTTGAATCTTCCTATTCTTTATAATACCGGCGGGTATGAGTCTATGGAAGTTATGAGGCTACTAGACGGCATTGTAAGCGTTTATCTGCCAGATTTTAAAGTTCAAAACAATGATCTCGCTGTGCGTTTTTTCAACGGAGCGCGCGATTACGTTGAACATACTTCAGCCGCAATTAAAGAAATGCACCGTCAGGTAGGAACTCTGCGCAGTTCCCGCGGCGCGGCGTATCAGGGGCTGTTAATACGCCATTTGATTATGCCTGAAAATACCGCCGGTACTGACGAATTTGTACGCTGGGTGGTTAGAGAGTTGGGTCCTGAAACCCATGTAAACATTATGGGACAATACAGACCGATGTTTCAAGCCGCGCAATTCCCGCCGTTAAACCGCAGAATAACGCCGGCAGAATACAATCAAGCCATGCGCTGGGCGCGCCAAGCCGGTCTTAGAAATTTTCACTAGAAGTTAAATAATAATTAATGCGGTTTCTTGCGGGTAGCCGGCTTGGCTACCCGCTTTTAGTTTTAGGCGCGGTTTTTTACAAAGCAATTAGTTGTATGATCGTCAACATAACCCGTTGCCTGCAAAAAAGCATAACATATAACAGACCCGAAAAACTTAAATTCTCTTTTTTTCATATCCGCGCTTATAGCGTCTGACAGAGGAGTGCGCGCAGGAATTTGGCTAAGCGATTTCCAATTGTTTACCACAGGCAAACCATTGGGCAAAAAACTTTCAATATATTTTCTAAAACTACCAAACTCTTTTTGCACCTGTATAAAAAGTTTCGCGTTTGAAATTGCAGACTCTATTTTTAGCCTGTTTCTTATAATACCCTCATAAGCCATTAACTTCTGCACGTCTTTATTTGTATAAGCAGCAACTTTTTTCACGTCAAACCCCGAAAATGCCTTAGCGTAATTTGCGCGCCGCTTTAAAATAGTAATCCATGAAAGTCCTGCTTGCGCGGCTTCCAGTGTTAAAAATTCAAAAAGTTTTTTATCAGTTTTTACAAGCCTGCCCCATTCTTTATCGTGATACTTTATATAAACAGGGTCGTCGCCGCACCATTCGCACCTTATAATATTTTTCATTAGTTTTTACCTCTATTTAAATACATAGTGTTTTTTAACAGGCTTTGTAACGCGCCACACGCATGCAAGCCCTTTCGGAAAAACCACATAATCTCCGGCGCCGAAACTTACACTGCCTTTGTCATAGTCTACCGTAACTTCACCCTCGACAAGCATGCAGGTTTCTTCGCTGTCATAGTACCAGTCAAACTCAGACACGCCGCATGTCCAAACAGGTTTAGATTTCATTTCATTTTTTTCAGATTCGGTTGGTTTTTTTACTATAATGTCCATTTATATTTTCCTTTGTTTCTAAAAAATTGTACAATTATTAAAACCCATTATAACAATTTTTAGAGGTTGTTTTTATGTTTAAAAAATTATGTTTTATGTTTTTGGCTGTAGTACTGACATCCTGTTTAGTTTTTGCAGATGACGAACCAATTCCGTACGGCTGGAGTATCCGCGGTATGATTACCGGAACTTACGCTCAAACCGCCCCAAGCAGCAATTGGACGGGGCAAGAAACTTTCAGCATGACATGGCAGGCAAAGCTTTTTGCAGAGCTTTTATACAATTCACCCACTGCGCATTGGGTTACACGCCTGCGTGAGGAGTACGGGCAAAACAGAAACAATGCGGGCTCGCTTGTAAATTTAGACTTTATAGAGCTAGACAGCGTTTACACCTTTAGGAGATTTGCAGTTTTTAATCCGTTTGTTTCGTTTAACTTAACAACACAAAATTACCAGTTTTTTAACCCTGCCACATATACGGGGGCGGCTGGTCTATCGGTAACTATAGTAGATAACGAAGTAAACACGCTTACAACCCGCGCGGGTATTGCATACCGCCATGTAAGCGACTCGGTAACGCTAAGCGACGGCGTACTTGTGGGAAATTCAGACACACTTGGCGCTGAATGGGTAACAAACTACAGTTTAAATATTTCCAATGTTGGCAAATATATTAGCGAATTCAGGTTGTTTGAAACTTTTGATAATGCCCAAAACTTAAGTTGGGATAATGCGCTTCTTATGCAAATGACAAGTATTTTAGTAATGCAAATAAGTTACAGGGCATTTTTTGATAATACCCGCATAACGCGCCACTTGTGGCCTTCCGACATAGAAACACTGTTTTCTGTATCTATCGGCGCTTCTTTTAATATGTTTTAAAAAAAAGTTTTAAGTTGGAAATTGCCGTTCTTTACAACTCTATATAAAATTAATTATAATAAAAAAATCAAAGCATAAACATAAAAAAGGAAAAGAAAATGGAACCAAAAAAAATCATCATCATCGGCGCGGCCGGAAGAGATTTTCACAATTTTAACACGGTCTATCGGGACAATCCAAACTATAAGGTAGTGGCTTTTACGGCTGCACAAATTCCCGACATCACAGACAGAAAATATCCTGCCTCGCTTGCCGGCAAACTATATCCCGACGGTATTCCCGTCTATCCGGAAAGCGACCTTGAAAAGTTAATAAAGGAACTTGACGCGGACGAGTGCGTTTTCTCCTACAGCGAT
>WQVR01000110.1 GCA_009785775.1 Candidatus Proendomicrobium guianensium | reverse complement strand
GAACTTTTATTAAGAAAGCGGAAAAGTCTTTCCAGCGCAGACATTTCAAAATCTGTGGCAAAAGGCGTAACCAGTGTAACCTTATCCTGCAAAGTTTTTAATTTTGCAATTGTCGGCAAATTTTTCACATAGGCTTCACTGCCTATATAAATTCTGTCAAATTTATACTTTTCAGATTTTACAGTGCTGTCAAAAAGTACAATTTCAACTTGCGGATTAAGATTAAGAAAGTTATTTTTTAAAACAAACATTGCTTACCTTTTATAGTTGAGTTTTTAAATAAATTGCCCAAGCGCAAGTTTGTTAAAAATAGCATTTCTTTCCCTCGCAGTTAAAACCTAATGCCGTTTTAAAAAGTGCTTTGCAATACTTTTTGTATTCAGTTTCTGTTTTTGAACTTTTTAAAAATTTTAAAGCCTGCGTGAGTACTTTCACGGGGGAATCTGCGCCGGTTTGGCGGTTAACAACTTTTAAGACGATTCTCTTTTGAAATTTTTTTAACTTATATAAAGCGCAAAGTCCGCATGTGCGTATATAATTATCGTTAAAATAATCGGCGCCGGAAACATTTTTATGCAAAATCATTTCTTTTAAGCGGTGACAACCTTTGGCGTTTACTTGTGTGGTGTGATTATTGTAGTTATGAAAAAACGCACAAAACCCATCTATAAAAAAGCATGAGCCTGCAAATGCAAAAACCTCAAACTCCATATCAGGGTGTTTTTTTATAACGGAAACCATTTCCGCATGAGACATTTGGCGTTCTAAAATAACACGGGCTACATTAAGTTTTTTAAAAAAACTTACAGCATGTGAGTTTAACACGCTTGCGCCAACGGACAAGACTATGCGTTTTTTATATTTTTGCTTTTTAAGCATTAGTAACAGCGCTATATCATTAACAATTATGCCGCTAATGCCTGTAAGGGCTGAAACTTTATTTATGGTTTTAGTAAGCCACGGGTATTGTTCGGGCGTATAAAGCCCGTTAAAAGTTACATATACAGGCATGGAAAGCGCATGAGCTTTTTTTGCGGCTTTGGCAAGGGAAGTAATAGAGGTGAAATTTGCTCCCTCGCCGCGGCGGTTTAAAATGTTTAAGCTTGGCGGATAAGTTTTTGCGATTTTTTTGTCTATAAAACCACAGTAAACCTCGCTTACGCCCATGGTTTTAAGCGCAAGTAAATCAGATTTATCAATAATGCCCGAAGCCACCCCAAACATAGCGAATATTCTATCAAATTTTAGTATAATATTGCTTTAAAAAGAGGCGTTACAGCCTGGTGGGGGCATAATTGACGCTTAAAGTTTTGTCGGGAGAAGCCAGAGGCCGCATATTAAAAACGCTTCCGTCTGATGATTTATCTATACGGCCTATGCTTGGTAGAATGAAAAAATCTGTCTTTGACATTATACAATTTCAACTCCCTAACGCCGTTTTTTTAGATTTATATGCAGGTGTGGGCTCTGTAGGTATAGAGGCGCTTTCAAGGGGTGCGGAAAAAGTTGTTTTTGGCGAACTTTCGGATAAATCCATAAACTTGGTAAAACACAACTTGAAAATGCTGGGCTTTGAAGACAGGGCAGAAGTAGTAAAAACAGACATAGTAAAAAACTTTTTTTTGCTTAAAGGCACTTATGATATAGTTTTTTTGGGGCCTCCTTACAAAGACGGTTCAAAAAAAGCCCTTGCGCTTACATACCCTACACTAAAAAACATTGTTTCAAACAATATTTTAAAACCAACTTCCATAGTAATTTCACAAAGGCATATTAAAGAACCCGTAGCCGCGGTTGCAGGGCTTGAAAATTATAGAAGAGAAACTTACGGGGATACGGTAGTATATTTTTATAAACCTGTTTAAATTTTAATAAAAAATGAGAGAAGATTTTAAAATAAGTTATTCCCGTGTAAATACATACTTGTTTTGTCCTCAAAAATATAAGCTTGTGTATTTAGACAACTTAAAAGGCGCACAAACTGCCGATATGGCGTTTGGGCTTAGTATACACAAAACGCTGGAATGCTTTCACTCGCAAGGTGTAGGAAGCTTTGAGGCTTTAATAGACTGCTACAATGCCAACTGGGTTGCAGACGGCTTTCAAACACCCCAAGACGTTTACAGCTACTATGAACGTGGCAAAGAAATGCTTAAAAACTACTTTAGTTCTTTTGAAAATTCTGACTCTAAAGTGCTTTTTAGCGAAAAAAAGTTTGACGCAAATATAGGCAAATATCGTTTTATAGGCATAATAGACAGGGTAGATATTTACCCCGACAAAACCAAAGAACTTATAGATTACAAAACCCATGCTACTGTCTGGACTCAAGAGCGTCTGGACTCAGATATGCAACTAAGTTTTTATGCATATGCCTGCAAAAACGTTTTAGGTTTTGTGCCCGATAAAATTTGCGCCTATTTTTTAAGCGAAAATAAAAAAGTTTACACAAGCCGTACGCAAACCCAAATGGAAGAAGCGATAAACGAAGCCATAGAGGTTGCTGAACTTATAGCTACGGAAGACTTTTCGCCTGATACAACAAAATGCGCAATGTGCGACTTTAAAAATAAATGTAAATACTCAGGCTCTAAAGAAGAGGAAAAGTGAAAAATAAAAAATTAACAGTAATAAAATTTGGCGGCAGTTTAACAAAAAATCCAAAAGCGCAAGATAAATTTTTAAAAGAACTTGTCGTAATAAGTAAAAAAGAAAAAATTATTTTAGTGCATGGCGGCGGTCCTGAAATTAATGCGCTATTAAACAAATTAAACATAACAAGTAAATTTATTAACGGGCTTAGGCACACTTGCGCTGCGGGGCTTGAAGCGGTTGAAATGGCTTTAAGCGCTAAAGTAAATAAAATGATTACCACAAAACTTCTAAAATACGGCGCAAGTGCCGTCGGTATTTCAGGCAAAGACGGTGCTTCGGTAATATGTAAACCCGTAAAAGACTTAGGTTTTGTGGGCGAACCCGTAAAAATAAACAAACACCTTATAGATACTTTGCTTAAAGGCAATTTTTTGCCTGTGGTTTCAAGTGTGTGCGCAGACGCGAAAATGCAGGGGCTTAATGTTAATGCGGATTCGCTTGCTTCTGCGTTAGCCGTTGCTTTTAAGGCGGATAAGCTTATATTTTTGACAGATGTTGCCGGTGTTTTAAACGCGGATAAAAAAACAATACCCGAATTACAGCTTAGCAAGATTAACGAATTAATAAAACAAGGCGTAGTTACCGGCGGTATGATACCTAAAATACAAGGTTGCGCTGAAAGTATAAAAAAAGGCGTTAAAGAAGTTTGGATAATAAACGGCGCCGAGGGTATAAAAAAAATGAAAGGCACGGTTATTAAAAAATGAACACAAAACAAACAGAACAAAAATACATAATGCAAACTTATAAAAGGGTAAATCTATCTGTAAAAAAAGCTAAAAATCAATATATTTGGGATGAAAACGGTAAAAAATACTTAGACTTTTTTTCCGGTATAAGCGTTTGTAACTTGGGGCATTCAAACCCTAAAATTACTTCTGCCGCGCTTAAACAACTGCAAACTTACGCGCATGTTTCAAACCTTTATTATCAGGCGCCGCAGGCTGTGCTCGCCAAAACCATAATAGAAAAATCTTTCGGCAAAAATTCCGGCGGAAGAGTTTTTTTTGCTAACTCTGGCGCCGAAGCAAATGAGGGCGCAATAAAACTTGCAAGAAAGTGGGGGCAGTTAAACCCTTCAAAAGCCGGCGCACGCTATGAAATAATTTCGTTTGAAAACTCTTTTCACGGAAGAACGCTTGCTACTTTGGCTTGCACAGGGCAAGCCAAACTTAACGCAAGTTTTAAACCAATGCCCGAAAAGTTTTGCTATGCGAAATTTAACGACATAAACTCCGTAAAAAAATTAATAAACTCTAAAACT
>WQVR01000109.1 GCA_009785775.1 Candidatus Proendomicrobium guianensium | reverse complement strand
TTCGTAAAAAATACGCGGATAAAATTTTAAATTCCCCAAAATATTTACCGACCACGCACACTCAAAAGTGCAATGGCACTTTGTTTTTTTAATTTTACTTCTTAACGCGTATGCGGCGGGAGAACGCCATAAATCTGCAAAGTTATAGTTGAAATCTTTTAAATTGCCTATTTTATCCGCCAACAATTCGCACGGGGCAACATCGCCGTCCGCATAAATTACGCCGAGCAACGACCCCGCAAAACACGGAGCAATATATTTATCGTTCACAAAAGTATCTAATATGTGTTTATTGGCTATTTTATTTTTAGCGTTTACGGCTAACGATATTAACGGGCGCGCAGAAAAGCCTTTTAAGACATTTTCGTCAAAATCTTTATTACGGCACGCCCATATATTTTTATAAGCCTTTGCTATATTTTGCTTTGAAACAGCGTCTAAGGCGCAAGCTTGTTCGCCCCTGAGCAAAATTATATTAATATTTTTCACGCCTATTTCATTTAAAAGATACCGGTAAACTTCCACGGCATTTTCTGCATTTTGGGGGCTAACGGTAATTGAAAAGCCCGTATCAAGCTTAGGAAATTTTTTTACCGCTTTGTAAGATTTTATAACGTTTAAGTGCAAATCTTTCAAGTTACGATTTTGGGAAAATTTTTCGCCTATAAAATCATAAGAGAAAAAAATTCCCGCCGGCATTTTGCGTTCTTGTGCGCGGCGGGCAAAGTTTTCAATTTTGTCCGGCATACTGCCATTTGTGGTAACCGAAATATATTTTAATTTTGCGTTACTATACCAGATGTCGGCAATTTCAAATAAATCATCACGCAGGAAAGGCTCTCCGCCGGTTAGCGCTACCATTTGCAAATTTTTCCCGCAAGAGCTTGCTATTTTTTCATACTCTTCCAAACGCATTTCTTCGGTTTTTTTATCAAACTTTAAAAAACAGTGGGGGCAGGAAGCATTGCAGCGCTCGGTCACAAAATTAATTAAATATGCGGGGTTTTTGCGTAAAAACAAAAGATTGGCTAAGTTTAACGCAGAAGTAATCACTTTAAAATAATCCGTCTAGCACGTCTGAATATTCAACAACTTTTATAGTCATAATAGCATCGTGCCGCCTTTGAGTAATTCTTGCGCGGGCGGGCAAATGCGGCATATCTATAGTTTGGGGAGGCTCATCAATGCCGTCTATAATTTCGTTTATGCGCATTGCTATATAGGGAAACAGCGGGTTAGATGATATTCTAAAAAACATATTGGTGTTTATTTCTAAGACACCCCTCTCTCCGTGGGAGCCCGCCACAAGCCCAAGGTTTATGCCGAATTCGTTTTTTGTTTCGGGGTCGGGCGCAGAGCCATACAAAGCGTCGTAACAGGGAAAGGGAAGCGAAATATGCGAAAGCGAAAAAACATGCGGCGGGTAGTTAATACCCAGCCTTCTTACAGAATATTCTAATGCCCCGGGCGCTATTGTGCGCTCAACCGCTTCGGAGTCACCCTGACCGGCATTGCCTACAATTGTAATTCTGTAGCGTTGCGGCAAATCGGGAATCAATTTTGACATCATGTTAAGAAAAATCGGGCGCACAAGCGGCATAAACACGGTGTCACGGTTTACATCAAACAATACCAGCTCGCTTGCATTATTTGGAAGATAATTAAAAAAGTTGTTTATGAGCGCGGGCGTACTTACGGTATAGTCTACAATTGACTGAAAGGCTATGGTGCTTGGAAAATTTTCCATTTTTGAACTATTGTGAAGCCTTACAATGCGCCTTCTCATTTCAGAAATAAGCAGACGGGCTTGCCTTACGCCGTTAACGGGAAAAGAGTTGTATTTAAACGGATTGAACTCAGGTATAATACTAATCCATAAGGCTTTTTGAAAACCCGGAATCCTTGCCAAAACCGCCTTTATCTCTATCAGCCTTGAAAGGCGCGTAATGCCTGCCATGGGCGAAATCAAAACTAATTTGTCGGGCATTGCAAGGTTTGGATTTTCAAGCGCTTCTAAAGCATACTTAATAGCCAGCGCACCGCCTTGTGAAAAACCGGCTATGTGAAGCGGTTTATCTTCGGGTTTTAGCGTTTGGGCTTTTCTTACGGCAAGCCGTGCGGCGGCAGTCCATTTTGTCCAGTGGCTTTTTTTAAGCGCGGCAGGCACAGTACCATGGTCCGGAAGCCTGATGCCTACAACGCTGAAGTTTTTAGCATAATACAATTTGCCTATATGGCGCAAACTGTAAGGGGAATCTGTAAGCCCGTGCAACAAAACCACCGCGCCTACGGGGTTTTCGGGCACAAAAAGGAATGAACGGTTCCAGTCTACATCAAAACTCGGCGGGAAAACCTTACTGCCTTTATAAAATCTGTTAAGAAAGTCTTGCTCGCTTTTGGGTCTGTCTAAAACAACTTCGCGCAAAACTTCGGCAAATACCGCATTTTCGCGTTCTATGTATTGTTCCCATGTGGCATTGTCAATTTCAGCGGCAGACATTTCGTTAGGGATAAAAGTGTGCCACGCGCGAAGTTGCGGAATATGGCGCAACCTTAACCCTATGCCTGCTATAGTTAAAACTAAAAGCACAACAAAAACTACTATAAGATACTTTATAATTTTAGAAAATATTTTTATCACGTGAATTTCTTGCCTTTTTTATGTTGCCGTAAATTTTACAAAGTTATTTCAAAAAAATAAACCTCGCTTTTACAAGGCAACCTAATTTGCTATACTTAGCGGGTTAAAAATTTAATATCCGCCGGAGGGCGAAAATGAAAAAAACACTGCTAACTTTGTTTACTGCTTTAATGTTGTTTACTTTGGGCTGTGCGGGCGCACCCGTAAGCGCGCCTGTTAATATGTCTTTTGACGAACTAAACGCCCTGCTTGAGCACCACACTTTGGTTGTTGCCTACGAAGACGGAACCGTTATCACTTATACCGACAGAGGCATACAGCCTTTATTTGCGCATATAGATAATTTTGGCGGCTTTGAGAACACCTTTGTTTTTGACAGAGTTACAGGTAAAGGTAGCGCCCTTCTGCTTGCTTACGGTAATGCTACAAGGCTACATACAGGGGTGCTCTCCCAAGAAGCCATACCGGTTTTAGAAAGTCACAATATTGAATTTTCGGCAGACATTATTACGTATTATATAGCCAACCGCGCAGGAACCGGCAGATGTTTAATAGAGCAAACCATAGCTGAAATTGACGACCCTGTACAAGCCCACGCTATTTTAAGAGAGCGCTTTAGCGCCCCTCCGCCCCCGCAATACTGGCCATGCGGCACGCCTAAAAGCTAACTATTCCTCTTCTTTAGGTTTAACTGATTTAAACGGCCGTGAAAATAAAAGCCCCACCTCAAATAAAATGTAAATTGGAAGCGCAAGCAGTATAAGGCTTAAAACGTCAGGCGGGGTAACCAGCACAGAAGCTATAAAAGTACCCACAAAAATGTAAGACCTTTTCGAAGCTAAGCTTTCATAAGAAACGAGCCCTGATTTAAGAAGCGCGTAGGTAATAAGCGGCGTTTGAAAACCCAAGCCAAAAACAAAAGAAAGCCTAAGCGCAAGCGTTACAACCGTAGATACGCCCAAAACAGCTTGCAGATGTTCACTTTGAAAACTAAGCCCAAACCCCATAAGTAGCGGCATAATTATAAAAAAACAAAATGCCGCCCCTGCGCAAAAAAGTAAAGTTGACGTAAGCACTACAGACTTAATAAATTTTCTTTCCTTAACGTGCAGTGCCGGCAAAATAAAATCCCATATGTTTTTTGCGATAAGCGGAAAAGAAACCACAAGGCTTGCAAACAATGCTATTTTAATTTGCAACAAAAACACTTCCATCGGCGAGAAATAGCTAAGCGTAACGTTTAAATTTACAGCTAATTTCACTATAAAAAAATCTAAAATTTTTGGCGCAATAAAAAAACAAACAGGCAATGCAATGCCTATACAAATTAAACAACGTATAAGCGCTGTCCTAAGCGCTTCTAAGTGTTGTATAAAACTTTGGTCGTTTTCGGTTTCACTGCTCATGATTAATCTTTTTTAGAACTGCCGGAGGAAGGATTATTAACAAAAGGCTCAACTACTTCGGGTTCTAC
>WQVR01000108.1 GCA_009785775.1 Candidatus Proendomicrobium guianensium | reverse complement strand
TTTACCATTTTTGTGTGGTCGCTAGCTTTTTTTTGCTGGGGGCGTATTATAAGAATGTAAAAAACCGCAAATATTAAAATAAGCGGCATAAGCCCGCCAAGACCGCCTAAAGCGCCACCGCCGTCTGCAAACGCCAAAGAAGGTATTGAAAGAAATAATGCCGTCAAAAGTATTTTCATCTTTAAACTCCCGTTTTTTAATAGAAACAGCGCCTTAAGGACACCTGATTCCCTAAAGAAATTCTTAACCCTTGGAAAAGTACTTATCAAAAAACGCTTTTTTAGCGCTTAGAAATGTATCAGTTTCCAATGACTTTCTTATTTTATTGGCTAAGTCTACCATAAAATGTATATTATGTAAAGATAATAACTCAAGCGCTACAATTTCCTGCGCTTTAAACAAATGGTTAAGGTAAGCTTTTGTGTAATCTTTACAGGCAAGACAACTACAATCAGGATCTAGCGGCGTAAAATCTTCCTTATATTCCGCGTTTTTTATATTTACTTTGCCGTAAGATGTAAACGCCTGCCCGTTACGCCCGTTTCGCGTGGGAAGCACGCAGTCAAACATATCTATGCCGCGCTCAACTGCGTTCCAAATATCTTCAGGCATGCCCACACCCATTAAATAGCGGGCTTGGTTTTCGGGAAGTAATGGCACAGTGGAATCTAAAACCGAAATCATTTCTTCTTTGGTTTCCCCAACACTAAGTCCCCCCAACGCATAACCTTTAAAGCCTATATCCATCATTTTTTGGGCGCTTTGGCGGCGTAAATCGTCATAAACCGAGCCTTGTATTATGCCGAAAAGAGCTTGGGTTCTGTGGGCGTCATCTGCGTAAAATTCATCTTTACAGCGCGCCGCCCAACGAAGGCTAAGCTCCATAGAGTTTTTGGCATATTCGTAAGGGCAGGGGTAAGGGGTGCATTCGTCAAAACACATTATAATGTCGGCGCCTATGGCTTTTTGCACTTGCATTGATTTTTCAGGCGAGAAAAAATGTTTTGAACCGTCTATGTGCGAGCGAAACTCCGCGCCTTCTTCATTAATTTTACGCATAGTGGCAAGGCTGAAAACCTGAAACCCGCCCGAATCTGTAAGCATAGGCGCGTTCCACGAAATAAATTTTTGTATACCGCCGGCTTTTTTAATAATTTCTATGCCGGGGCGAAGATAAATGTGGTAAGCATTTGCAAGAATTATCTGCGCGCCTGTAGATTTCACATAGTCGTTAGTAACGCTTTTAACCGAGCCTTGCGTACCTACGGGCATAAAAACAGGGGTATCTATAACGCCGCGCGATGTATAAACTTTGCCAAGGCGCGCGCCGCACTCGCTCGATTTTTTTAAAAGGGTATAATCGCCGACTTCGGGTATGCTCACAAAAATTTGTCCTTATTAATATAAAGTTCAAACTCGCAAGCAAGCGCCAAGCTTGCTTTTTGGCAAAACAGCGTGCGGGATAAAAATATTTCAAAATAATCCATAACGCTACAAATTTCCTGATTTATGTCTAAGTGCAGAGAAATTGTTCTTGCTTTTTTAAAAATTTGTAAATCAACCCCTCGGCAAGCGGCAACAACTTTCGCGTGTTTATCTGAAATTGTAGCGCCGTCGGCACCACGCATTCTTTCAAAGCGGACATCGCACTTATCACCCAATATTACAGCCGCCGTTATGTGGTTGCGCGGCATAACGTGTTTATCTTCGTGCGAACCTATGGCATTTATTATGCTTAAAATGTCTGCTTCATCTGCGGCGGTTTTAAGCGAGTTTAGCATATTAAATGCTATCATGGCGCCGGAACGCTCGTGATCTCTAGTGTTTATAACGCTACCAATGTCGTGCATATACGCCGCTATTTGGGCAAGGCGTTGCTGGCGGGCGCTATAGCCGAGTTCTTTTAAAACTTTACCGGCAATGTAAGACGCAAACGCGGCATGGCTTTGCCCGTGTTCTTTACGCCCTAAAGACTGATATTTAATATCAGCAAAACGCAGGTAAGTGTTTATTTCTTCGTTTTGGGTAATATCGCCGAAAATAGTGTCGAGAGTATTATTCATAATTTTTTCATTATACTAAAATTTATTTTTATAATACAGTGTAGTATATCATAAAGCATTAAATTTTTCTCTTAACTAAAAACTTGACATAGGTTTTTTTAATTTGTTATACTTTGCGGGTTATAAAAAATTAGTTATTATGGTAGCTATTTTGACATTTCACATAAGCAAAGTTTTTTAAGGGCCCGTAGCTCAGCCGGTAGAGCACCTCACTTTTAATGAGGGTGTCGTGTGTTCGAGCCACACCGGGCTCACTTTGCAAATGCCCCCATCGTCTAGGGGTTAGGACACATGATTTTCAATCATGCAGCCGGGGTTCAATTCCCCGTGGGGGCGCTTCTAACTTATAAAAAGTCCCGCTTTAGTTTCATTACTAGAGCGGGGCTTTTTTTGTTTTATTATAGTAAAGTCGGGGTTGTTACTAGATAATCGTCTCAGTATTTTGTATAATTCCGCGACGCGTTCAGACGTTATATATTGTATCACTTAATAAACTAATCAAACTACGGAGTATTTTGAAAACATGAAAAAAATTATAAAACTTTGTCTCGCTGTATTATTATCTTTTTTTATTTTACCTTTTGGCGCATATGCCGTAACGGTAAGTAGCTGGGCTGAACTTCAAACACAAATTGGGCTAAAAGCCGTGGGCGGAACGGAAACTTTTATAGTCGATGGTGTAATGTCTTCAGGTCTGCTTGGCACTATATCTCCTCCCGCCAACACAAATTTAACTTTTATCAGGGATCAGGTTGGTACGCTTCAATTCACAGGGGGCGCAAGCGACGGTCCTTTTTTTAATGCCGGCACAGGCACAACGCTTACTTTTATTCCCTGGAACACAACATCATTTAACAATTCCAATTCTTCTACAGCAGGCGGAGCGCTTTCCTCAAACGGCGCTACTTTTAATTTTTTAGGGTCTACTGTTTTTTTCGCAAATAATTCCACTACTGATTCAGTTAACGGCGGCGGCGCGATATTTTTACAAGGCGCAGGCAGCAATGTAACTTTCAACCAAACAGGCCCGCTTAGCGCCGCTAATAATACGGCTTTAAACGGCAATGGCGGCTTTTTAATGGGTGCCGCCGGCGCCAGAACTATAACATTTGATAACAGTTCGTCTTTCTTTATAGAAAACTCTGCACAACAGGGCGGGGCTATTTTCCTGCAAGCGGGCACTATGAATTTTTATGGCAATGCTAACTTTATAGACAATACCTCTCTTGCCACAAGCGGGCGCGGCGGCGGGGCTATAGCTCTTGGTAATACCAATACAACTTTTGCAGGTTACTCGTATTTCACAAATAACTCAGCAGCATTACAAGGCGGGGCGCTGGATTTACAGCAAAGCACCGTAACATTTAACGGAAGTGCTACATTTGAAAACAATACTGCAGGCGCAGCTGGTGTTGCGGCGACAGTAGGCGGCGCAATACGCATGACTGCTTCAACGCTTAGCTTTAACGGCGCGTTAACTCAGTTTATAAATAATACCAACCTGGGCACAATAGGCAATTCTAATCCCGGCGGGGCTATTTTTTTAATGAATAACTCAACGCTGACATTCGGCCAAAGCATAGATGATATTTTTATTGCAAGCGGCAATTCCTCCCCGCACGGTGCCGGAGGCTTTTTGCACAGCATATCTCCAAATACCATCACTTTTAATGCTACCTCCACCTTTACAAATAACAGCGCTACAAACGGCGGTGTTATAAATATATGGAACGGCGGACAATTCACATTTAACAATGCGTCGTTTCTAGGCAACAGTGCAAACGTTAACGGCGGCGCGATATTTGCGCAAGGCAGTCCTCAAAACACTACAAGCTTAACGTTTAATACTTTGGCAGACGGGCAAACTTTATTTCAAGGTAATACCGCGGGCGGAGTTTCCAGCGGTCTGCACATAGAACAGTTCACTAATACCACCTTTAATACTGCCGCGGGCGGCAATGTATGGATGAATGACGGAATGTCATCTAACGTAGGCGTTGCCGGCACTGCAGTATTAAACATAATGGGCGACGGTGTTTTTAATCTTAATGCCGTAGCAAATAC
>WQVR01000107.1 GCA_009785775.1 Candidatus Proendomicrobium guianensium | reverse complement strand
ACCAGTAGTAGCCGTCTTCATCTCTGTATGCCATATCTCCGGTATAATAAATATCGTCATGCCAAGCTTGTTTTGTTAAGGCTTCGTCTTTATAATAACCGCCGAAAAATCCTAATGGTTTGCCATTTTTTGTATGAACCACCAGCTTGCCTTCCTGACCCGCGGGGCAGGAGTTTTTATCGTCGTCTATAACATCTAAATCCCAACCCGGCGCGGGCTTACCGAGCGCTCCCGGGCGGGGAGTTATCCAAGGGAAAGTCGCAACGAGCACAACGGTTTCGGTTTGGCCGAAAGCTTCTTTTATTTCAATACCCGTAAATTTTTTAAATTGGTTAAATACTTCGGGGTTTAGGGGCTCGCCCGCGGTTTCGGCAAATTCCAAAGCCGACAAATCAAACTGCGAAAAATCTTCTTTTATAAGCTGGCGATACACCGTGGGCGGCGCGCAGAATGAAGTAACGCCGTGTTGCGCCATTACGCCTAACATTTTTTTCGCGTCAAAACGGTCAAAATCGTAGGAGAACACGCCTGCCTCGCAAATCCACTGTCCGTAAATTTTGCCCCACGAAGCCTTACCCCAGCCCGTGTCTGCAAGCGTAAAATGAAGACTTTTGGGGTGCACATTTTGCCAAAATTTTGCGGTAACAATATGAGCAAGCGGATATGTATAATAGTGCCACACCATTTTGGGCATTCCCGTGGTGCCTGACGTAAAGTACAGCAAAAACGGATCTGTATTTTTTATGGCTTCGGCGCCCGCAGGGCGCTCAAAAACGTCCGAGCATTTTTCATAATCTAAATAACTTACCCAACCGTCTTTAGAGCCTGAGGTTATTACTTTAATTACGTCGACATTGGCATTGTCTATTTCAGCGGTTACGCGCTCGTCGCCTACGCTTACTATCATTTTAATATTTGCCGCTTCTACCCTGTACCGAATATCTTTTACGGTAAGCAAATGCGTTGCGGGCACTCCTACCGCGCCCAACTTATGCAATGCATTAATGCAGTACCAGTATTCATAACGCTTTTTAAGCACAAGCATTACCGTATCTCCCTTTTTTATGCCGAGGCTTTTAAAAAAGTTAGCGGTTTTTGCGCTTGCAACGCTTATATCTTTAAAAGTAAAATTTCTGTGTTCGCCCGCTTCATTGCACCATACTAAAGCGTTTTTGTCGGGAGTTTTTTGGGCTAAAACGTCTAAAACGTCAAAAGCGAAATTAAAGCCTTCAGGAATGTTTACTTTATAGTTTTTTACAAAGTCTTCATAAGACGAGAAATCTGTTTTTGCAAACTTGTTTATTAATAGTTCCATTTTTTAAGTATCCTTATTTTATATTGTTATTACAACTAAAAACTTGGCGATTTTCGCGCCCAATGCTTGCATTTTGTGCTTATTAGTAGCGTTAAAGTATATAGAGTCGCCGTCAGCCAGAACAACTTCTTTACCCTCAAAGTTTATTTTTAGCGCGCCTTCTAAAATATAAATAAATTCTTGACCTTTATGGGCATACCCGCCTGACTCATTTTTGGCGGAAGGATCTGCCGTTACCAAAAATACTTCAAGCTTTTTACCTATGAAATTATGGGCTAAATCTTGGTATGAGTATTCCTCGCGCCTTGCTATATTAAGCCCGTCTCCGCTTTTAACTACAAAGTATTTGTCGAGTTTGGGGTCTTGTCCGGTTAGAAGGGCGGCAAGGTCTACATTATGATTTCTTGCTATGGTGTAAAGCGCGCTTACGGGAATGTCCGTATCACCCGTTTCGTAGTTTTGGTAAGTTTGCGCGTCTATGTCTACCTCTGTCGCAAACTTTTCAGGCGTAAGCCCCGTAATTTCACGCAAAGCCTTTATACGGGCGGCAATTAGTTTTATTGCGTTGTTCATTACTTCCCCCCTGCTGAAAAACTTTTTAAAATTATACAAAAAAAAAACTTTTTTAAAAGTAAAAAGTTGTACAACCTCGCGCCTGACAAGCACAACATACGGCAAAAACTTTTAAAAGCGCATAATTATTTTGTATAATGGGTGCTTAATAAAAAATAGAAAGGTGTATTATGAAATTTGTTTTAAGTTCAAAAATTTTCCGCGCCACAGTTACCGAAGCCAATGTTAAATACGAAGGCAGCATAACTATAGATTCAGAACTCGCCGACAAAGCCGGCCTTTGGATAGGCGAAAAGGTGCTTGTTGTAAGCAATACATCCGGCGCGCGGCTTGAAACTTATGTTATAGCGGGCAAACCCGGTTCAGGCGTTATCTGCATGAACGGCGCGGCGGCGCACCTTATAAAAAAAGGTGAAGAAATTATTATTATGGGCTTTAAACTTTCTGACAAACCCGTCAATGCGAACTTCGTTTTTTTAGACGAAAACAACAAGTGCATCAAGCATATTTGCAGCTAAACCGCTTCACAAACACTTACGAGGTATTTTGGATTTGCCCCTAAGGGGCTTTAAATTCTACAGCGGCACAGCGCGCACACATAAACCGACACTAAGGCAGTATAAATCCAAAAGACAAAGTAAAAAATGAAAAAAAATATTTTTATAACTATCGAAGGCGGGGAAGGTTCCGGCAAAACAACGCAGTCCGCCCTGCTTAAAGAATATTTACAAGGTAAAGGGTTCGATGTTTTGCTAACGCGCGAACCCGGCGGCACGGCCGTGGCAGAAGCCCTGCGGAAACTTTTACTTAACCCCAATTCTAATCTTTCCCCTATAACCGAACTTTTACTTTATGAAGCGGCACGCGCCCAACACATAGAAGAAATTATAAAACCCGCGCTGGCACAAGGCAAAGTTGTGCTGTGCGACAGGTTTACAGACGCCACTTTCGCTTATCAGGGTTACGGGCGCAAAATTTCGCTGTCATTTATAAAAAAGCTTAATGACGCCGTAACAGAGGGCCTTGCGCCTGCTCTTACCATATATTTAGACATTCAACCCAATTTAGGCGTAGGCAAGGCAAAAATTTTAGATAAAGAAGCCTACGGCCGCTTGGGAGACAGAATAGAGCGCGAATCTATAACTTTCCACAATGCCGTGCGCAAAGGCTATTTGGATTTGGCAAAAGAATACCCCAACCGCATAAAAACCATTAAAACCCAAAAAAAACCCGAGTACACCCAAACGGTAATACGTAAATACGTGGATGAGCTCTTATCCAAAAATGTTTGAAAAAATTAAAGCACAAACCAAGCCAAAAAAAATACTAAAGGCGCAACTTAAAAGCGCAAAGGTTGCCCACGCTTACATATTTATAGGTCAAAGCGGCATAGGCAAACGCCTTACCGCCGTAGAGTTTGCCAAAGTTATTAACTGTACGGTAAACGACTTTACAAAAACAGATATCGGCGCCTGCGGAAAATGTAATAGCTGCCGTAAAATAGAAAAAGGCACATACTCTGACTTACACATTATAGATTTTCAAAAACAAGCAGAGCTACTTGACGAAGATGAAAAAAAGCAAACTAAAAACAAAGTTATAAAAATTGAAACCATACGCCATTTGCAAAAACAAGTGCTCACCAGCCCCTTGGAAGGCAAGTGGAAAATATTTATTATAGACCCCGCCGAAAAAATGAACTCGGCCGCCGCAAATTGTTTACTTAAAACACTTGAAGAGCCGCCCCCTTACACAATGCTAATACTTATAGCCGCCCATAAAGAAACTATCCCCCAAACTATAGTTTCGCGCTCGCAAGTACTTTATTTCGAGCCACTGAAAGAAAACGATGTTTTAAGTTATCTTCTTGTAAGCCACGGGCTTGGTGCGGCAGAAGCCGAAAAAATTGCCGCTTTAAGCGAGGGTTCTCTTGAAACCGCACGCACAATAGCTGAAGCCGGCACAACAGGCGGGGCAGATTTATGGCTAAAGCTTAAAAACCCGCTTGCTCCAGTATCAGACATTTTAGATTTAAGCCGCGCACACTCTAAAACGGCGCTTGAAACCATGGACGCGCTTATATGGGAAGCAAAAAAAGACTTCCGCTTATTTCCCCAAAAAACGCAAAGCAAGTTGAACAGCTTATTTAATTATAAAGCATTACTTTTAAAAAACGTAAATTCGCAAACCGTAATGGATAATTTGTTTTTGGAGTTGGCGGAAAACTAATATATTAATATAATT
>WQVR01000106.1 GCA_009785775.1 Candidatus Proendomicrobium guianensium | reverse complement strand
CTTACGTTACAAATAACGAACTCGGCTTTGATTATCTTAGAGACAACATGGTAATCACAAAAGAAGAACGCGTTATGCGCCCTATGAATTACGCGATTATAGACGAAGTAGACTCTATACTTATAGACGAGGCCCGTACGCCGCTTATAATATCGGGCGCGGCAGAACAATCTACCGACAAGTACAACATATGTAACAGAATAGTGCCAATGCTTAAAGGCCGCAAAGTTACCGAAAATGACGAAGTTAAAGCCAAATATTCCGGCGAAAATTTAGCAAAAGGTTTTGACTATTTGGTAGATGAAAAAAATCACACGGTTGTACTAACCGAAGACGGCGTTGCAAAAGCTGAAAAAATATTGGGTATAAAAAATATTTATGATGATATGCAATCTGAATGGGTACATCACCTTACCCAAGCCGTACGCGCGCATAGCCTTTATGAAAAAGACGTAGAGTATGTTGTAAAAGACGGTGAAATTGTTATAGTAGACGAATTTACAGGACGCCTTATGCCCGGCAGGCGCTGGTCAGACGGCTTACATCAAGCGGTAGAAGCTAAAGAGCATTTAAAAATTGCCGAAGAAAACCAAACCCTCGCGACTGTAACTTTTCAAAACTTTTTTAGAATGTACAAAAAAATTGCCGGTATGACGGGTACTGCCTC
This sequence comes from Candidatus Proendomicrobium guianensium, assembly GCA_009785775.1. Lineage (GTDB taxonomy): Bacteria > Elusimicrobiota > Endomicrobiia > Endomicrobiales > Endomicrobiaceae > Proendomicrobium > Proendomicrobium guianensium. The sequence goes on along the minus strand of WQVR01000106.1, from coordinate 3,495 downwards.
AACCGAGGCAAGCGAGTTTTGGGAAATTTATAAGCTTTTGGTGGTTGAAATACCTACAAACAACCCCTTAGCGCGCGATGACAGAACAGACCTGATATACAGAACAGAAAAAGAAAAATACAATGCCATTGTAGACGAAATAGAAGTAGCTTGGAAAAAGGGGCAACCTGTTTTAGTGGGTACGCGCTCTATTGAAAAATCTGAAAAAGTTGCGCAAATGCTACGCAAAAAAGGCATACCTCACCAAGTTTTAAACGCAAAATATCACGAGCTTGAAGCCCAAATAATTTCCCAAGCCGGCAAAAAAAACGCGGTAACAATTGCAACCAACATGGCAGGCCGCGGTACCGACATTGTGCTTGGCGCGGGCGACCCTGAACAAAACAAAGAAATAAAAGAACTTGGCGGCTTATACATTTTAGGCACCGAACGCCACGAATCACGCCGTATAGACAACCAGCTTCGCGGGCGCGCAGGCCGTCAGGGCGACCCCGGCGCAAGCATATTTTATCTTTCTATGGAAGACGAACTTATGCGGCTTTTCGGTTCAGACAGAATGTCTATGGTAATGCAGCGCCTTGGTCTTCAAGAAGGGGAAAACATACAGCACGGTCTTATTTCAAAAGCGGTTGAAAACGCACAGCGCAAAGTTGAAGGTATGAACTTTGACGTGCGCAAACAACTTATAGATTTTGACAATGTAATGAACAAACAACGCGAAGCCATTTACCGTTTAAGAAACGAAATACTTGAAGGTGAAGATGTTTCCGCCACAGTAATAGACATGCTTACCGAAACCGTAGAAGAAAAAGTAAACCTTTGGACAGACGAAAAAAAATACCCCGAAGAGTGGGACTGGGCAAGCATAGACGCTTGGTTACTGCGTAGTTTTGCCGTTAAATATGAAAGCCAAAAAGAAGATATAAACACCATTACCCGTGAAGGCCTTAAAGAAGATTTAAACGAAAAAGTAAAAGAGGCTTACCAGTCCCGCAAAGCGCAGCTTACCCCCGAACTTATGGCGCATATCCAACGTATGGTATTATTACAAATGATAGATACCTCGTGGAAAGACCATTTGTACGAGTTAGACCAACTTAAAAAAGGCATATGGTTTAGGGCTTACGCGCAAAAAGACCCCAAAATAGAATATCAAAAAGAATCTTTTAAACTTTTTGAAAATATGATGATACGCATAAGGGAAAGCACTGTTGAATATGTTTTCAAAGTGCAGGTAGACGTAAGGGCAATGCCGCCTGTAGCCCGACAAACAGCGTCGCTTGGAAATGATGTTACTTCCGTTTCGGGCTCTGTACCTGCCCGCCCTGCGGGTTTGCAAAATCAAGCCGCGCCAAAAAAACAGGCGTCGGATATTTCAAAAATCGGACGTAATGACTCCTGCCCCTGCGGTAGCGGTAAAAAATATAAAAAGTGTTGCGGCGGCTAAAGTTATAGCCGCCCGCAGGCTGACTCTCCAAAAGGCAAAAACAAATCCATGAACACTTTTAAAAATATTTCATTAACACTTATCAGCGCCGTTTTACTTGCGCTTTCTTTTCCCGCTTTTAGTTTTTTTTATCTTGCATGGTTTGCGTTAATTCCGCTTACATTTGTAGTTTTAAACAATAACTTAAAACCGCTTAAAGTGTTTTCGTATGCTTTTTTTTGCGGGTTTGCGTTTTATGCCATGACAATGTATTGGATTCTTCTAATGCTTAAATATAACACTGGTTCTTGGGTGCAGTCCTTTTTTGCGGCGGGGCTACTGTGGGGTTATTTAGCTTTATATTTTGGCGTTTGGGGTTTACTGTTAAACACTGCAAAAAAACATTTTAACTCGCCTGTAATGCTAGTTCTTGTCGGCGCAGGGCTATGGGCTGTTTTAGAATACGCGCGTACATATTTGCTCACGGGCTTTCCGTGGAATTTACTTGCTTATAGCCAGCACAAATTTTTAAGCTTTATACAAATTGCAGAATTTTTTGGCGTTTATGTTATAAGCTTTGCGATAGTTTTTGCAAACCTAATGCTATACACCGCCATAAAACAAAAAAAAGCAATGTACGGTATTATTGCCGTAGCGCTGGTTGTTTTTATATCAGTGTTTGGTTCAACAAGGCTTAATTATTTTCATCCGCGTTTTGGAGATAATATAATTTCCGTATCTGTAGTACAGGCAAATATAGACCAAAACAGAAAATGGGACGAAAGGTACAGATACGAAATTATAGCAACGCTTCATATGCTTGCCCGCACGGTTTCAAGACAATCGCCGAATTTGGTTATATGGCCTGAAACCGCCCTGCCGGATTTTATCCCCGGAGGCAGAGGCATGGTTGATTTAGCCAAAGAACTTGCCCTGACCACAGGGGGGCTAAACATTATAAGCGCGATTTATGACGGAGAGCGCCCGCGTTTTTATAACAGCGTTTTTGCGCTTCACGCTAATGACGGAGTTTTTGAAAGAATTCACTCTAAAACGCACCTAGTGCCTTTTGGCGAATATGTGCCCTTTAGGGAGCATCTTTCAAGACATTTTGAAGTGCTTAATACCCTTGGGGATTTTTCCCACGGAAATTCTATAACGCCGTTTAGCCACGGTCATATAACTTTAGGTTCTACAGTATGTTCTGAAAATTTTTTCCCCGATATTTCGCGCAGGCTTGCGCGCGCAGGCGCGCAAATTATTATAAACCAAAAAAATAATGCCTGGTTTTTTGATACAGCAGCCCCAAGGCAACATTTCCCCATGAATGTCTTTAGGGCAATAGAAACCAGAAAGCCCGTAATAATTTCGGCAAATACGGGCATAAGCGCCGCTATAGATCCGGCGGGAAGAATTTTGTACGCGACAGACGTAGAAGTTCAAAGTTGGTTTAATATAAGGGTTTTTCAAAATTCTTACCAAAGCTTTTACGTAAAAAACGGCGATATTTTTATTTTTTTATGGATAGCGCTTTTAATTATAGCGGCATTTAAAATATTAATAAAAAATTTACTTAACAGGAAATTGCGCTCACAAGGAGAGCAAGATGCTTAAAGATATTCAAACACAGCTTAGAGGCCTAAGGAGGTCTCTTTGATATAGACTCAAAAAAAATTGAAATTACAAATCTTGAGGAACAGTCTACAGGCGAAGATTTTTGGCGTGTTCAGGAAACTGCAAAAAAAACGCTCACAAAACTCGGTTCTCTTAAAAATACCGTAACCGCATTTGAAAAATTAGAAACCCAAATACAAGACCTTTTAGATGTAGAAGACCTTGCCAAAGCGGAATCAGACGCCAATCTTTTAAAAGAAGTTGAAGTAACTGCCGACCAACTTAAAAGTGGAGTAGACGCTTTAGAAACCCAAACAAAACTTTACGGCGAAAGCGATACTTGTAATGCCATAGTATCTATACACGCAGGCGCGGGCGGAACTGAAAGTTGCGACTGGGCGGCAATGCTTGTGCGTATGTACTCGCGCTGGGCAGAAAGCAAAGAATTTAAAATT
>WQVR01000105.1 GCA_009785775.1 Candidatus Proendomicrobium guianensium | reverse complement strand
ATAAGCCGTATTGCAGGCTGGGCAACTTCTATAACAATGCAGTCTGTGCTGGTGGCTTTTCTGTTTTCTGCGGTTACGGGCGTAGTGTTTGGCGTGTGGCCTGCGCGCAAAGCTTCGCTGTTAAATCCTATAGACGCTTTAAGACATGACTGATTTTAAATCCTAAAAACACCCTCTAATCTTGCATAAAAGGCATCTCTTCTATTTGCGTAAAAATTTCCGCGACGCATATGTTCAATATCAAAAATAACGTTTATACGGTTGTTTATATGCCAGTTAAATTTACATTGGGCTACGTTGCCCCTATGCTTGCCGTTTGAAAAATTGCTTCCTATTGCAAGTTCATTAGCATAAACAAAACTGTACCCTAACAACATATTCAAATTTCTTAAAATGTTTATATTAGCGTTTATGGTGTACATTTTAATGTTGCTCCAGTAACCTATACCGCCTTCATCTAAAAAAAGATGGCATATAAGGTTTGACTTCCACGGATATCTTGAAAACAGCGGGTTCCACCCTGTAACTGATTGAGAGTTTGGGTTATCGCCCGACAAATAAACCATGCCCGTTGTAATTTTGCTAAATATCCATTTGTTAAAAAAATCGGCAAAACCGTAAGCCCCAAACCCGCGCCTGATATTTGAGCCGTAATTTCCAAATTGTCCTGCGGCTTGCAGCCTTAATGCCATATCATTAAAATCAGTTCTTACAAAAAAACCTAAAGTATGAAGTCTGGAAGATAGCGGCAGCAGTCTGTTTGTAACTTCTTCGGTTTTGTAAATGTAGTAATACTGGGCGTGTATTCTTTTGTTGTGTTGGGTTCTGGCATAAACTATTAAAGCGTTTTCACGCCCGAAGTTTAAATATTTGTTAGCGCGGCGGTTAAAAACCGGTAAATAGTCTGTTCTTGTGTTTGTTACGGCAATAATATCTAAGCTTGAATTGTTTTGCCTAAAGCGTGCTTTGGCGGCATTGAAGTAAAATGTGCGGCTACCGTCTAAAGGCGTGCCCTCGGCTATTAAAAATCCTTCTCCGTATTCTGACGCCGGTAAATTAAACCTGCCTATTTTAATATCAAGCTTAGTGTTTGGGGAAATTCTGATATTTTGATAGCCGATGTAAAAATTATCGATTACAACTTCGTCTATATTGTATGCGGCGCTACCGTGCGTGCGATAAATGTAAGTTCTGTTTTCATTGGTAAGTTTTAAACGCGCAAAAAGATTTGCGCCATAAGTTGCCCTTGCGCCTAAAGAAGTTTTAAAACGCACATAATGCCTGCGGCTGTAACCGTTTGCGTCAAGAAACAAGCTTTCTAAAACTTCATAACGCGTGCGTTGGTAAAAGTCTAAATTAAATCTAAACTCGCCGTGTGCGGTACTGGCAACAAATATTAGCGCAAATATCAAAAATAGTTTAGATTTCACTGCTTGTCCAGCTCCCTGTACTTTATGGCTTCGGCTATGTGGGAAGAGTTTATAGTATCTTGTCCGTCTAAATCCGCGATAGTTTTTGCTACTTTTATTATTCTGTCATAGGCGCGGGCGGAAAACCCTAAACGCGTAATGGCGTTTTTAAGCGTATTTTCTGCGTCAGGCGTCATATGGCAGAACTTTTTTATTTCCTTAACGCCCATTTGGGAGTTAGCGTGTATTTTTTTGCCGAAGCGCTCTTTTTGGCGGGCTCGGGCTTTTTCTACGCGCGCTTTAACAATTTTTGAACTTTCGGCTGAAGTTTTAGAGTTTGTAAATTCGTTTACTTTCAATGCTGGGACTTCTACATGCATGTCTATTCTGTCTAGCATAGGCCCTGAAATTTTGCCGCGATAGCGGATAATTTGGGCTTGGTTGCAAATGCATTCTTTTTCGGGGTGCCCTAAATTTCCACAGGGGCATGGGTTCATTGCGGCAACAAGCATAAAAGAAGCGGGGAAAGTTATTTGCTGGCGTGCCCTGCTTACTGTTACAACTTTGTTTTCAAGGGGCTGCCTAAGCGCTTCTAAAGCATCACGGCGAAACTCTGTAAACTCGTCTAAAAAAAGTACGCCGTTGTGGGCAAGGCTTATTTCGCCGGGGCGGGGAAATTGCCCGCCGCCTGAAAGCGCAACGGCAGACGCCGTATGGTGCGGGCTTCTAAACGGACGGCGCCAAACTAAACTTTGTCCGTTTATCAAGCCTGCGCTAGAAAAAACTTTTGTGGTTTCTACGGCTTCGTCAAAGCTCATATCGGGAAGTATGGAGGGCAGGCGGCTTGCAAGCATAGTTTTTCCCGAGCCCGGCGGCCCTGACATAAGCAAATTGTGGGCGCCTGCGGCGGCAATTTCAAGCGCGCGGCGCGCGTAAAGCTGGCCTTTAATATCTGCTAAGTCAAGTTCTTCCAAAACTTGCGGGACAGAATTGATTTCGGTGTCATTTACAAATGGTAAAGCGTTTACGCTTCCTTTTAAAAAGCTTATGACTTCTGAGAGGGTTTGGAAAGGGTAAGCCTCAACATTTTTAACTGCCGCGGCTTCAAATTTATTTTCTTCAGGTAATATAAATTTTTTTATTTTGTGTTTTGAAAGGCTTAAAACTATGCAAAGCGCGCCTTTTACCGCGCGTATTCTGCCGTCTAAGGCAAGTTCGCCCACGCAACAAAACTTCTTTAAATTTTCTTTAAAAACTTTATTGCCAGCGGCGGCTATGCCAAGCGCTATTGGTAAGTCAAAAGCGCCGCCTTCTTTTTTTAGGTCGGCGGGGGCTAGGTTAACGGTAATTTTTTTTGCGGGAAAGTCTATGCCGGAATTTTTTAGCGCAGCGACCACTCTGTCGCGCGATTCTCTGACGCTTGTGTCGGCAAGCCCTACTATAGAAAAACTTGGAAGCCCCGCAGAAATATAAACCTCAACATCTACAATTTTGCCGTCAATGCCTATCAGGGTGGCTGAATTTGTGCGTGAAATCATTTATTGCTTTTGTAAGTCAGCGGGCGGTTCGCGAAGGGGCATTTTAATGCTGTGGTATTGTAATATCCCTGCGGCAATGCCGCCGACAAAGTATATTGTCCAAAGGTAGGTGTAATATCTGCCAAAAAATGCGCCGGCGCCCGCGGCTATAAAAGATATTACTATTATTATAAGGCTCCATTCTAAATAGCGCCATTTTGTGGTCATAAGGGTGTATACTTGCGAAAGTTTAAACGTATGGCGCCTATGGCGCACATAAGCTATTGCCAAAATAAAAAAGCCCACGGGGGAAATAAGCTGTGCAAATAAATGTATAAGCGTAAGTTGCGTGCGCACTAAAATTCCCGAAGCCCACACCGCGTCGTAAATAGTTATAAAATTTAAAGAATATATTACGCGTGAGCCTATAATTGCCATTGTATTTGCAAGCACAAAAATTATGCCAACTGATATCCCCACAACATAACTTGCCACGCGCAACGCTTTTGATTCGGTAGCCGAACCTGGCAGCCAGTTAAGTATGCCCACAAGTATAGCAGGGGCTATTATGCCTATTAAAAAAAACTGCCTTGCAGAATTTACTATCATAGGCCAAGGGTGGGGGCCTATAAGATTTTGTAGCGGGCGCGATATAAAGTAAATGCCGAAAAGCACAAAAGCCACGGCTATTTTTTTGTAGCCGATATCACCAAACATCAGCTTGCGTACTTTGCTGGTATTGTTTATTTCGTAAGCGATAAAAAAATAAATAAGCCCTGTAATTAAAGGAACCAGCAGGTTAATTAAAACGTCTACCATTTAGCACACACCTTAAAATTAATATTTTTTATTTCTATTTTTTTGTATTCAAGTTGTGCGGGTTCTGTTACAAAAAACACAGGGTGTTGCCCTGCGCCTTTAGCTGTAACTTCTGCATGAACCGTTCCTTTAAGCACTGTGAAAAAACTTGTTTCAGGATCGTTAAAATTTACTTCTATTGTTTTAAAGTCTGCGCTTTTAAGCGTTCCCGCTTTAACTTTTTTTAAAAAACTTTCAACTTTATGCAAAGCTATTATCAGGTAAAGCGGCTTATATTTAAGTTTGGTCGGTTTGATTAATAATAATTCTTCGTTATCATCGTGATAGCTAAATTCTACAACTTCATTTCGCTTGCCCACGCATATAAGCATATGCGCGCCGTTGCGCGGTTGTGAGGTGTAAAAAACATCTACAATGCCCGTGGGCGTTTTTGTTTTTAAGGCTTTTTGTGAAGGCTTTAAAATTTTTATAAAACCGTCTTTTTCAAGACGGTTAAACAAACTTGCAGTTGCTTTTTGGGGTTTTAAAATTATTTCCATTTAT
>WQVR01000104.1 GCA_009785775.1 Candidatus Proendomicrobium guianensium | reverse complement strand
CGCCAAATGCTTTTAATGCTTGAAGATATTACAACAGGCAAAGGCACGCTGGAAACATTAACGCTTCTTGAAGAGCTTGCCCACAATGTACTTAAAGGTAGTTTGTGCGGGCTTGGCAAAACCGCGCCCAACCCCGTGCTTGCCACATTAAGATATTTTAAAGACGAATACTTAGCCCATATCGACGGCAAATGCCCTGCGGGAGAATGTACCGACCTTTTAAAATTTACCATTAACGATAAATGTATAGGTTGTACGGTGTGCGCTATAAAATGCCCCGTAAAATGTATCACGGGCGAGCGTAAACACTTGCATGTAATAGACCAAAGCGCTTGTATCAAATGCGGCGTATGTTTAGACGTTTGCAAATTTAAAGCTGTGGACAGGGGTTAAACAATGGAAAAATTTATAACTATTAACAATAATAAAATTGCCTTTACCAACGAAAAAAACCTGCTTGAAATTATACGCGCGCAAAATATAGACGTGCCGACTTTTTGCTATCATCCAGAACTTAGCGTTTTTGGCGCATGCAGGCTCTGCGTTGTAGAAATTGAAGGCCGCGGTATACTTTCGTCTTGCTCTACCCCGCCTGAAAACGGTATGGTTGTGCAAACCTCTACCCACGACATAAGGGTTTTGAGAAAAGTTATTATGGAGCTTATGCTTGCTAACCATAACAGAGATTGTACAACATGCCCAAGAAGCGAAAGTTGTCAATTACAATCAATAGCCCGTCAGCTTGGCGTAAAAAAGGTGCGCTATAAAAATATTCTTAAAGCCGAACCTCTTGATATGTCCACAAGCGCTGTGGTTCGCGATCAAAGCAAATGCGTGCTTTGCGGAAACTGCATAAGAATGTGCGGCGACGTGCAATCAGTAGGCGCTATAGATTTTGCGGGGCGCGGTTCTAAAACCGTTGTGTGCCCAAGTTTTAATAAAGAATTGGAATACTCTGAATGTGTTTACTGCGGCCAGTGCGCGCGTGTTTGCCCGACGGGTGCGATTACGCCTAAAACCAATGTAAGCGATGTTTGGGAAGCATTGCAAGATAAAACTAAAACAGTTGTTGTTGCCGTTGCGCCCGCAGTGCGCGCTGCTATTGGCGAATTGTTTAGTACCGAACCTATAGACGGCGAAACAGCCGCAGGAAAAATTGTTGCGGCTTTAAGAAAAATGGGTTTTGCTAAAGTTTATGACATTTCCTTTACCGCCGATATGACAATAGTTGAAGAAGCCAATGAGTTTTTTGAGCGTATTAAAGCGGGCAAAAACTTGCCATTATTTACTTCGTGCTGTCCTGCATGGGTAAAGTTTGTAGAAAAATTTTATCCCGAAATGACAGAAAATATTTCAACGGCAAAATCTCCTCAGGCAATGTACGGCTCTATAGCAAAAAACATATTGCCTAAAGAGCTTGGCATTAAAGCGGAAGATATTATAACGGTTTCAATAATGCCTTGCACGGCAAAAAAATATGAAGCTACCAGAGCCGAACTTGCAGGCAAAACAAGCCCCGATATAGACTTTGTTATTACCACTCAGGAACTTGGCCGTATGATAGAAGAAACCGGCATAAATTTTAACGAGTTAGAAACCGCTGCCTTTGATATGCCCATGGGCGAAAAAACCGGCGCGGGGTTAATATTTGGCAATTCCGGCGGGGTGATGGAAGCTGTGCTTAGAAATGCCGTAAGCCTTGATAAGGGTGCAGACGTTACGGAAGCATTTACTTTTACGCACGGCGAAAACGGCATAAAAGAAGGTTCGGCAACAATAGACGGTAAAGAAGTTAAAGTTGTTGTTGTGCAGAGTCTTGCCAATGCCCGCCGCGTAGTAGAAGATATTAAAAACAAAAAATCAAAATACGATTTTATAGAAGTAATGGCTTGTCCCGGCGGTTGCGTTGGCGGCGGCGGACAACCTGTGTGTGCGGCGGCAGAGGATATATCTGTACGCAAAGCGCGGGCGGCGGCTTTGTATGCTAATGACAAAGCTTTAAAGTTTCACAGGCCGAAAGATAACCCCGGTGTGCAAGAAATGTACAAAAAACATTTAGGAACTCCGGGCGAAGGCAAAGCGCATGACATTTTGCATGTGCATTGCTGTTCTAAAGATAAAAAATCGGCGAAGCCGAAGTAATAAAAAGCCCGCTTTAGCGGGTGTGTCATATAAAAAACTGTTGGGGTTTTTTAATTGCCCCAACAGTTTTTTTGTTGAGGGTGCATTTAAAATGCTATAATAAAATGTCGGTTATATATAAAAGGGGGATTGTATGAGGTTTGATTTTATAGGTGATTGGCCTGCGTATTTGGCAATGGTTATATTTATAGTTTTTATGATATATATTTTGGTAGCAGGCTCACGCGGGACTGCAAGCGCGGTAGCTACAAGCTCTGCCAAAGAACAAGAAACAAAAGAAAAATCTTCCAAGAAAAAATAAAACATATTTAAAAATTAAAACAACGAAGCCCGTGTCTAAACACGGGCTTCGTTGTTTTAATATAAAGTAAGTATGGTTAGCTTTTAAGATAATCTTTAATTGCCCTTGCGGCAATTTTGCCCATTCCCATAGCTTCAATAACAGTGCTTCCGCCTGTTATATCTCCGCCTGCAAAAATTCCTTTAATCGAAGTCATTAAATTTTCGTCTACCGTAATGTAGCCGCGTTTGTCTGTGTTAAGCCCCGGGGTAAGTGTGGGAAGCACGGGGTTTGGGTTAAGCCCCAAAGCTAAAACTACAAGGTCGGTTTCTATAATAAAATTGGAATTTGCAATTGCTACAGGGCGCCTGCGTCCGGAGGCGTCGGGCTCTGTAAGTTGCATTTTTACGCATTCAACGGCTCTGACATTGCTTTTATCGTCGCCTAAAAATTTCACGGGGTTGGTTAAAATTACAAACTCTATGCCTTCCTCATGCGCGTGGTGGCGCTCTTCAGCGCGCGCGGGCATTTCTGTTTCGGTGCGGCGGTAAACAAGTTTAACGCTGTTTGCGCCAAGCCTTAAGGCTGTGCGGGCTGAGTCCATTGCGGTATTTCCGCCGCCTACAACAACAACATTCTTGCCTTTATATATTGGCGTGTCGTATTCGGGAAAGGCAAACGCGCGCATTAAATTAACGCGCACTAAAAATTCATTAGCGGAATATATGTGGTTTAAGTTTTCACCGGGCGCGTTTAAAAATACGGGCAGACCCGCGCCTGTTCCGGCAAAAATAGCTTTAAAGCCCGCTTGCCAAATATCTTCCACAGTTTTTGTGCGGCCTATAAGGCAGTTAAGTTCAAACTTTATTCCAAGCGCTCTAAGAGAGTCTATTTCTTTATCTAAAATATCTATAGGCAGGCGAAATTCGGGTATGCCGTAACGCAATACTCCGCCCGTGTCGTGCAGAGATTCAAAAACCGTTACGTCAAAACCGGCTTTTGCGAGGTCTCCCGCGCAGGTAAGTCCCGCCGGCCCCGAGCCTATAATGGCAACTTTTTGGGAATTTTCAGACAGGGGCGTTTTTTGAATGTCTAAGTTTTGGGCTGCCCAGTCTGCAGCGAAACGTTCAAGATAACCTATGCCTATAGCAGAGCCGCCCGCGCCCAAAACACACAATTTTTCGCATTGTGTTTCCTGCGGGCAAACGCGGCCGCAAACGGCGGGCAGTGAATTTTTAGCTTTAAGAATTTTTGCGGCAATTTCAAAATTTCCTTGTGCAATTGCTTTTATAAAACCGGGGATATCTATTTCTACGGGGCAACCTTTTACGCAAATGGGATTTTTGCATTGAATGCAACGGCGGGCCTCCGCCATGGCTTGTTCGGAAGTATAGCCTACGGCAACTTCTTTAAAATCGTTGGCTCGTTCTATTGCCGGACGGCAGGGCATTTGCATGCGCGGCATTTTTATTTGGGTTGCCATGAGCACCCCTCGTGCGTATGATTAAAAGCATCGTCTGAAATTTTTTCAAGTTCTTTAAAAAGCGACAGGCGGGCTATAAGTTCGTTCCAGTCTATTTTATGGGCGTTAAACTCAGGCCCTTCAACACAGGCAAAGCGCGTAATGCCGTCTACAGTAAGGCGGCAAGCCCCGCACATGCCGGTGCCGTCTACCATTATGGGGTTAACCGAAACAAATGTGGGGATATCGTGTTTTTTTGTTAACTCAGATACGGCTTTCATCATCGGCACAGGGCCTATGGCGTAAACCATATCCGTCTTTGCGCCGCGTTCCATCAAGCCGCTAAGAGCGTCTGTAACAAAACCTTTTACGCCTTTTGAGCCGTCATTTGTGGTCAGTATAAGTT
>WQVR01000103.1 GCA_009785775.1 Candidatus Proendomicrobium guianensium | reverse complement strand
TCTCCTTTTGATGCGCGCTTAGTGGACATAAAGTTTTTTAACTCTATAGGCTCTGATATTTCCGTGTCACAGGAAAAAGCAATAGAACAACTTTTTCAAAGGGAAGATTTTAAACGCGCCAATATGGACGAAGTCGGCGAAATTTCTGCCCCTCCCCGTGCGGCGGATTTTTACAAAACGGGTTACCTTAAAGCTATAAACGTGGAAACAATTTCACATTCAAAACTTAAAATAGTTATAGACTATGCATGCAGTTCTGCGTCTATGGTGTTTCCCTCAATACTTGGTATGCTTGGCGCCGATATTGTTGCTTTAAACGCTTATACCAGCACAAACAAAATTACGAAAACGCTTGAAGAATTTAACCGTTCTTTAAGCCAAATGTCAGACATTGTAACAACGCTTAAAGCCGACGCGGGCTTTTTAATAGACGCCGGCGCGGAGAAAGTGTTTCTGTCAGATGAAAAAGGCAAAATTTTACCAGACGACCTTGCAATGCTTGCGGTAAGTTACCTTGTAATGAAAACTTACAAAAAAGGCGTAATTGCCGTGCCCGTAAACGCTTCAAGCGTTATAGACGAGCTTGCAGGCAAGTTTGAAATTGAAGTTAAACGCACGGCTTTAAGCGCGCGTAATATTATGGCCGCTACAAAAGACGAGAACGTTATTTTTGTTGCCGACGGTAAGGGCGGTTTTATATTTCCTGAATTCCAAAATTCGTTTGATGCAATGTATGCTATAGGCAAAATTATGGAAATGCTAGCCTCTTTAAACGTGTCTTTAAGCGAAATAGCAGGTGAGATACCGCATTTTGAAGTTTTGCACAAGTCTGTTGCCTGCCTATGGGATAAAAAAGGTCAAACCATGCGCAAAGCCATAGAAGATTCCAAAAACAAAACCACCCAGCTTATAGACGGCGTTAAAATTCAATATGCTAAATACTGGGTACTATTAACACCGGATTCTGACGATGCATTTTTTCATATTTGGACAGAAGCCAAAGATAAAACCATCGCGCAAGGCTACATAGATTTATACGCCGAAAAAATAAGGCAGTGGCAGGAATAAATATTAAATTATAGCGGATTTACTATTTGCGTTGCGCTAAATTGCGCAGATTTTTTTGCTAATCAAAAAAGGGAGAGTTACACAAAATGATTAAGTTTGGCACCAATGGCTGGAGAGGAATTATAGCAGACGACTTCACCTACGACAATGTAAAAATAGTTTGTCAGGCTATATCTAAAGTCGCCAGAGAAGAAGCAAAAAAAGAAAACATAAAACCTGCGGTAATAGTAGGTTATGATACGCGCTTTATGTCGGAACGCTTTGCCAAAACAGCGGCAGAAGTTTTGGCGGGAAACGGCATAAAAGCCCTTCTTTGCAAGCGCGATACGCCAACGCCCGTGATATCTTATGATATTTTGCGTTTAAATCTTGTCGGCGGTATAAATTTTACCGCAAGCCATAATCCGTTTGAATATAACGGCATAAAATTTTCGCTTTCGTGGGGCGGTCCCGCCTTGCCTGAAACCACAAAGGTTATTGAAAAGCTTTGCGCGTCTATGACGGTAAAAGACGTTAAGCTTATGCCATTGGAACTTGCCTTAAAAAGCAAAATGATAGAATATCACGATCCTAAGGCCGCCTACTTTAAAAAAATTAAACAACTTATAGATTTTAAAGCCTTAAAAAAAGCCAACATGAAAATTGCCGTAGATGTTTTACACGGCACAGGTAACGGTTACTTAGACGAACTTTTAGACGAAGCAGGCGTTCGCCAAAAAACCATTAATAAAAACCGCGATACAATGTTTGGCGGCGGCGCGCCGGAGCCGGCTGTTGAAAATATAAGCCAGCTTATTTCTTTGGTAAAAAAAGAATCTTATAAACTCGGGCTTGCTACCGATGGCGACGCCGACAGGTTTGGCATTGTAGATTCTGACGGCACGTTTATTTGCCCAAATCAGGTAATTCCCGTATTGATTTATCACTTAAATAAAACCCGCGGCTATAAAGGCATTGCCGTGCGTAGCGTTATGACCACTCACGTTATAGACAAACTTGCCGCCGCGCTTGGCAATATAGAAGTGCGTGAAACGCCGGTAGGTTTTAAATACATTGGCGACATTATGGTGCAAAACCCTAAAGATTTTATTGTCGGCGGGGAAGAATCCGGCGGGCTTACAATACGCGGTCACGTTCCCGAAAAAGACGGTATACTTGCCTGCCTGCTTATGGCTGAAGCCGTTGCCATGAGTAAAAAGTCGGTACAGTCTATGCTTAAAGACATCACAAAGCTTACCGGTACTATTGTAAATTCGCGTTTCAATTTCCGCCTGCCTGCTGATGTTATGGAAAATTTCCGCAAAAACTTAAACTCTAAATCTCCTAAAAATTTTGGGGGTTTAAGTATTAAAAAAGTTATAACGCTAGATGGCCATAAGTTTATTTTAGACGATAACAGCTGGGTGGGTTTTAGGCTTTCAGGTACAGAACCAATTGTAAGGCTTTATGCCGAAAGCGACTCTGCCGCAAAAACCAACAAAATTTTAAATGCGGGGAAAAAATTTGTCTATGGAAAATAGAAAAGGTAAAAAACCGCAAAATAAAAAAACGAACTCTATGCTTAAGGGTGCAGGGCGGGACTTGTTAAAAGTTATTTCAAAACTTATTGATAAGCTTAAGCAACAGGCTTTGGTTTTTATAAGAAGTTATTTTTTAATGGGGCTTGTGGCGTTAATTCCGCTAATAGTATGCTTTTGGCTTATCAGCACCGTTTTTTCGTGGATAAGCGGCCTGTCAATGCCTTATACTTTGCCGATAGTGCAATTGTTTTTTCAAGGCAGGTGGGTATACCCGATAGTACAGCTTATAAGTTTTGTGGTATCTATAGGTATTATAAGTTTTGTGGGTTACTTTACTACAAAACTTGTCGGGCAAAAGTTTTTGGCTTGGATAGAAGCTTCCATTTCCAAACTTCCCGTGTTAAGCAGCGTTTATAATGCAAGTAAAAAGTTTTTAGGGTTTTTAACCTCTAAAGAAAAAACCTCTGCGTTTAAACAAGCTGTGCTTGTGCCTTATCCCAGACCAGGCGTTTACAGTATTGCCTTTTTAACCGGTGAACGCTTTATAAGAGGCGAAAAATTCTACAGCGTTTTTATGCCTACCATGCCCAACGTTACAACGGGCTTTATGTTGCTTTATAAAGAATCTGACATGATAATGGATTTAAACTTAAGCGTAGACGAAGCGTTTCAGTTTGCTTTAAGCGTGGGCGTTGTAATTTCTAATCCGGAACTTACTAAAATGCAGTCAGGCGTTCCAAAAGATGCGGACGTCTCCGAATGAGTTTTAAAGCCCCCCGAGGAACTAAAGACATATTGGGCACCCAAGTGCGCGGCATGAGTTTTATAGAAAATGCCGCAAGGGAAGTTTTTTCTAAACATAACTTTACGGAAGTGCGCACGCCGATATTTGAAGATACGGGGCTTTTTACGCGCTCTATCGGCGAGGCTACCGATATTGTTGAAAAAGAAATGTACACATTCCAAGACCGCAAAGGAAGAAGTTTAACCCTTCGCCCTGAGGGCACAGCAGGCCTTGCGCGCGCTTATATAGAACATAGGCTTGATATTTCAAACCCCGCAGGCAAGTTTTTTTACTGCGGCGAAATGTTCCGTTACGAGCGCCCACAAGCAGGCCGTTACAGGCAGTTTAGCCAAATTGGCGCGGAATATTACGGCTCAACTGAGCCTGCCGCTGACGCTGAAATTATAATTTTAGCTGCAAAAGTTTTAAATAGCGTAGGCATAAAAAATATAAAAATTCATATAAACTCTTTGGGTTGCCCAGATTGCCGCCCTAAGTACAGGCAGGCTTTGGTAGAATATTTTGCAAAAGCTCAAGATATATGCCAAGATTGTGCCCGTAGGCTTAGTAAAAACCCTTTAAGGCTTTTAGACTGCAAAGTAGATAATCATAAGTTTGCAGATGTTCCGCAAATGAGCGGATATATTTGCGCACCGTGTAAAGATAACTTTTCAAGCGTTAAAAATTTTTTGCGCGCCGCGGGTACCGAATATATTGAAGACACAAAACTTGTCAGAGGGCTTGACTATTACAGCCGTACGGTATTTGAGATTCGCTCTGCTGATGTGGGCTCTCAAGACGCAATAGCCGCCGGCGGCAGATATGACGGGTTGCTCAAGCAGCTTGGCGGTCAAAATACGCCGGCTGTAGGCTTTGCCCTTGGCACGGAACGCGTTTATATGGCCGCTCAAAAAGCTGGC
>WQVR01000102.1 GCA_009785775.1 Candidatus Proendomicrobium guianensium | reverse complement strand
TTTTAATGAAAGTGCTTGTGGGACTCAGCGGCGGGGTTGATAGCGCCGTTGCAGCATATTTGCTTAAAAAACAAGGGTTTGATGTAATGGGCGCTATGATGTCTATATGGGACGGCTCTATTGCCGTACCCAAAAATACGCACGCCAATGCTTGTCTCGGTCCTGAAGAAGACGATATTGAATCAGTTAAAAAAATAGCCGCGTTTTTAGATATTCCTTTTAAAATAATAGACTGCAGCAAAGAATACGAAAAAGTTGTGCTTGATAATTTCAGAAGCGAATACGCTTTGGGCAGAACGCCAAACCCGTGCGTGTTGTGCAATGCATATGTAAAGTTTGGAGTTTTACCTATTGCCGCCGCAAAACAAGGAATTTCTTTTGATAAATTCGCCACAGGGCATTACGCAAGAATAAACTTTAATGATAAAGCCGGCGAGTACCAATTACTTAAAGCAAAAAACCTATCAAAAGACCAAAGCTATTTTTTATACAGGCTTTCCCAAAACGCACTTTCTAAAACGCTTTTTCCTTTAGGGGAACTTACAAAAGACGAAGTGCGCACGCTTGCAAAAGAAGCGGGTATCCCTGTTGCCGAAAAGCCCGACAGCCAAGATTTTTACTGCGGCGATTATAACGATATTTTAAAACTTGATAAAAAACAGGGAAACATTATTGACAAAAAAGGCAATGTGCTTGGCAAACACGACGGTATATGGAACTATACCATAGGCAAGCGCAAAGGGCTTGGAATAGGCGGCGCGGAAAAACCGTTATATGTTATAAAAATTATTTCAGAACAAAATATAATAGTTGTAGGGGAAAAAGAAGATTTAGAAGCAACTTCGCTTATAGTTAAAAACGCGGTTTGGTGTTCTGCCGTAACACCTAAAGAACCTTTTAAAGCAATGGTTAAAATACGTCACCAGCACACACCGTCAGAAGCTTTAGTCAACCCCGCACAAGACAATAGATATACTGTTGAATTTACAGAGCCACAGCTTTCCATTACACCGGGACAAAGCGCCGTTTTTTATAATGACGAAATAGTTTTAGGCGGGGGAGTAATTGAATAAACCCCTAGCTGGGCTACAATATGCCACTGCCTTAAAGCTCTGTATTATACAAAGCTGTAGATAAATACCTTTCGCCCGTATCGGGCAAAATAACCACAATATTTTTATTTTCAAATTCGGGGCGTTTTGCAATTTCACAAGCCCCCCAAACAGCAGCCCCTGAGGATATACCAACAAGCAACCCTTCTGTTTTAGCAAGCGCGCGGGAAGTTTCAAAAGCGTCTTCATTTTTAACTTTAATTACTTCATCAATTATTTTTGTATTAAGCACTTGCGGTACAAAACCCGCGCCAATGCCCTGAATTTTATGCGGGGCGGGAGCGCCGCCTGAAAGCACGGGGGAGTCAAACGGTTCAACCGCAAATATTTTAATGTTTGAATTTTTAGCTTTTAAAAACTCGCCTACACCCGTAACGGTACCGCCCGTGCCAATGCCTGCAACAAAAGCGGCAATTTCGCCGTTTGTGTCCTGCCAAATTTCTTCGGCTGTGGTTTCTTTGTGTACTTTAGGATTGGCAGGGTTTTGAAATTGCTGGGGAATAAAAGAATCCGGATTAGCTTTTGCAAGTTCCTCTGCTTTTGCTATCGCTCCCTTCATACCTAGCTTGCCTTCGGTAAGCACAATTTCAGCGCCTAAAGCTTTTAAAAGACTGCGCCTTTCAACACTCATTGTTTCGGGCATTGTAAGTATAAGTTTATAGCCTTTTACGGCAGCAACAAAAGCAAGCCCTATGCCTGTATTACCGCTTGTAGGCTCAATAATAACCGTATTTTTGTTGATAAGCCCTTTGCTTTCTGCGTCTTCAATCATAGCTTTTGCGATTCTGTCTTTAACACTGCCAAGGGGGTTAAAATATTCCAACTTGGCAATTAAATTGCCTTTTAAACCATGTACATTACCATAACCGCCAAGTTCTAAAAGGGGGGTATTGCCTACTAAATCTGTTAATTTTTTTGCGATAGTCATTGTTAATACCTTTTTAAATGTTTTTAATAGCAGTTTCTAAATTATTAAGGGCGGCTTCTAAAACACTACGCGGGCAGGCTATGTTTATTCGCTGAAAGCCTTTACCTTCAAGCCCGAAAATAAGCCCGTGGCTAAGCCAAAGTTTTGCCTTTTTTTCAATTAAATTCTGTAAAGCCTTATCATCAAGACCAAGGCTTGAAAAATCAAGCCAGAGAAGGTATGTCCCTTCGGGTTCTATAAGTTTAATGCCTGTTCTTTTTGAAAAATCACGCACTAAGTTTATGTTTGCGCTTAAATATTCTTTTAATTGGTTTAGCCAATCTGCGCCATGTTTGTAGGCGGCTTCGCACGCGGCAAGCCCCATAGTGCTAAGTTGATGATAGCCGGTTTTAGCCAATTCTTTTTGAAATTTTTCTCTAAGTGTTTTATTTTTTATAAAAGTATTAGCCGCCTGCAGCCCCGCAAGATTAAACGTTTTTGACGGCGACGTGCATATTATGGCATTATCCTCAAACTCGGGTCTTAGTGCGGAAAAAACATGATGTTTGTGCGGCGCATAAACAAAATCGCAGTGAATTTCGTCGGAAACAACAATACAATTATGTTTAAAACAAATATTGCCCATTTTTTCAAGCTCTGCCCGCGTCCACACTCTTCCTACAGGATTATGCGGGCTGCACAGTATAAAAAGCTTTACATTATTTTTAATAATTTTTTGTTCAAAATCTTCAAAATCAATAGTATAGGCGCCATTTGTATAAATAAGGGGATTGTTTATAAGTTTACGGTTATTGTCTGTAATAATACTTGAAAATGGATGATACACAGGTTTTTGTATAAGTACGCAGTCGCCTTCCAGTGTAAAAGCCCTTATGGCTGCTGCAAGCGCAAACACAACACCCGGTGTTTTTACAAGCCAATCGCTTTGCGTTTTATAGCCGAACCTTTCAAAAAACCAGCTTGATAAAGCATCATAATAGCTATTTTTAACGTCAGAGTAACCAAAAATACCATGGCGGGCGCACTTTATAACCGCTTCCTCAATTTCAACGGCAATTTTAAAATCCATATCCGCAACCCAAAGAGGGCAAAGTCCCTCGGGTTTTCCAAACTCGGCGGCAAAGTCGTATTTAACTGAGTTTGTGTTGGTTCTGTCATAAACAGTGTCAAAATTATATTTCATTTTTACCTTATTATATTGATTATTAATAAGGCTTATTATATAATATTTTCACACTAAAGTTCCTCGTAAAATCAAATATAGTTTGTGCGTGCAATTTATAAAAAGGAAGAGGTTTAAATGAAAAAACTTATTTTTGTAATTTTCTTTGCCGCACTTTTAGGTTGCGCCCAAAACACGCCTGTTACCGGAAACGGTACAACTATAGTGGCTTTCGGCGATAGTTTTACGCAAGGTTACGGCGTAGGGCGGGCAAATAATTTTCCTGCTATATTGCAAGATTTAACAGGCATACAGGTTGTAAACCTTGGAGCATTCGGCAATACCATGCGCCAAGGGGCAAACCGCAAAAGAAGAATCGGCAGATATAACCCTTTTTTAGTTATAATACAATTTGGCGGCAATGACGGACTGCGCGGGCGACCTTTAAGAGAAACCGAAACCGCGTTGGAAGAAATTGTAGCCTATGTACAAAGTCTTGGCGCTACTGCCGTAATTATAGACACTTTAGGCGGCTTGGGCGACGCCAGAACAGAACCTTATACAGAACTTATGCGGCGGGTAGCAAATAACAACGGAGCAATTTTTGTGCCTTATATAATGGAAGGAATTTTTACAAGCCCTTTTGACGCTATGAACCCCGGCGCACAAGCCCACAGGCTTTTAGCCCAAAGGCTTTACAATATACTCAGCCCTTATATCAGAGAACGCGAATAAATAAATGCAAAAAAAACCGTGCCTTACACGTATTGTCTGTGTTTATTTATTTTTGTAAAATTTGAGTTTGTACACATAAAGAAAATTTTAGGGAAACTGTGACTAGCGTCAGATATAACTAGTATGAACAAAAATTTTAAGCTGACTATTTTAATGCCCTGCTATAACAGGGAGCCATACATGCGCGAGGCTCTGGATTCTATTTTTGCCCAAGTAACAAATTTCAATTATAAACTTATTATAATTGACGACGCTTCAACAGATAATAGCCTGCAAATTGCCAAAGAGTACAAACAAAAATATCCTGACAATATTGAACTTATAGAAAACGAAAAAAACTTAAAATTGTCAAAAACAATATATAAGGGTTATGCTCTTTTAAAAACCGAT
>WQVR01000101.1 GCA_009785775.1 Candidatus Proendomicrobium guianensium | reverse complement strand
TTTAGCGATGTTTCCCTGTATTTATCCATTACAACCAAAGAAACTTTTTTCATTGGCACTATCATATAGCACCGCCATTTTGGGCGGCGCGGGCTAGTCCCCGTTTAGCTATTTTGCCGCGCACAACAGCGGCGGTTTGCTGATCGCCAAGATAAATCTGTATTTTTTTAATATTGCCTTTTGCTTCTGGAATTTTTACTTTTTCAAAAAGGTTTACGCGCTGGGTGGTAATGTGCAATTCGCGGCTTAAATTTTTGTGTTGCTCTTGTACAACCCGCGCCTCAAGGTCGCAAAGTAAAACTTTTTTAAGGTTTTCAACTGCCGTATCTAGCCACAAGGGTGTAATCTCTAGGTTATATTCGCTAACTTTAAATTCTGCGCTTTCAAAAATGGGTATGCTTACGCCCGCGATATTGCCGCTTACGGTATTTATGCCCGTAATTTTAAGAATATCGGGCGTAAAAAAGCCTGTCTCGCCGAATACCCCAATCCACGATTTAAAAAGCGTATCAAGGCGGTTTTTTTCATCTGTTAATTCGTGCAAACGCATTTCAACGGCGCGAATTTCCGCCTGAAGCTGTTGCTTTTTAAGCACAAGCGTGGGCAGATAGCGTTTGTACATTTTAAGAGAGTCTTTCTGGTTTTTTAACTCGTTTTTAGTGAGTTTTATTTTTGCCATACTTTTAAATTATTTCCTAATCTTTTTTTGGCCAAAATTTAGATGTTAATTCCGTTCTTAAGCCAGTTTCGTCGGTAGTAAAGCACGCAGCAAGAATTTCCCAGCCTAAGTCTAATGCTTTTTCTAAAGGAATGTTTACGGATAAATCCATCATTTGGCTTTCAAACATTTCCCCGTATTTAAGAAGTTTTTCGTCCCAAGGCGTCATGGCAAAGCCCATGGCTTTTTTCTCGAGCGTATCTTTAAAAGACGAATAAAGTTTAATCATGCCGTCCATAAGCGCGCGGTGGTCTTGCCTTGTTTTGCCGTTAACCGTTTGCTTAAGACGGGATAGAGAACCAAACGGCTCGATACGTTTATTTTTAAGGTAGTACTGCCCTTCTGTAATATAGCCGGTGTTATCGGGAACGGGGTGGGTTACGTCATCGCCCGGCATGGTTGTTACGCCAAGCACGGTTATAGAGCCCGCGCCTTCAAAGTCTACCGCTTTTTCGTAACGGCTGGCTAACTGGCTGTAGAGATCGCCCGGATAACCGCGGTTAGAGGGGACTTGCTCTTGAATAATAGAAATTTCTTTCATAGCGTCGGCAAAGTTTGTCATATCGGTAAGAAGTACTAATACGTCTTTACCCTCTAGCGCAAACTTTTCTGCAACCGCCAAAGACATATCGGGTATCATAAGACATTCTACCGTAGGGTCGCTTGCCGTGTGGACAAACATTACCGTACGACTAAAAGCGCCGCCGTCTTCGAGGGTGTCTTTAAAGTAAAGGTAATCGTCATACTTAACTCCCATGGCGCCTAAAACAATAACGTCAACTTCCGCTTGCATTGCTATGCGCGCAAGAAGTTCATTGTAAGGCTCGCCCGAAACTGAAAAAATAGGCAGCTTTTGCGACTTAACCAGCGTATTAAATAAATCTATCATGGGGATACCCGTGCGTATCATGTGCGTGGGCACAATGCGCTGTGCAGGGTTTACCGACGGCCCGCCTATAGGTATCATATTATCTTTAAGCAAAGGGCCTTTGTCTTTGGGTTCACCAGAACCCGTAAACACTCTGCCCAAAAGATTGTTTGAATAACAAACTTCCATAGGGCGTCCTAAAAAACGCACCGTGTCGCCAGTAGAAATACCGCGCCCGCCCGCAAAAACCTGCAAATAAACAATGTCATTTTCAAGGCGGTTAACTTCTGCCAAAGACACGCCGAAAGTTGTGTCTACTTCGGCTAAATCTCCGTAGCGTATTCCTTGCGCTTTAACAGTTATAACGCTTCCGTTAATAGATTCTATTTTGCTGTATACTTTTTTCATTTCGCACCGCCTTGCGCTAACAGTTTTTCGGCAGTTTTATCTATACCGACAGATATTTCGGCAATCATCGCGCTTATTTCTTTTTCTAAAGCCGCAAACTGTTCGCTTTGCCACTGGCTTCCGTTAAAATCTAAAAACTTCTGACGCAGTTTATTAAACCAACTTCGCGCCGTGTTTTTATCTTCAAACGATAAGTTTGACGCTAGTATATTAAGTAAAATATCAAACACATAAATTTGACGCTCGGGCTTTACTGCGGCGTCTACAGCGTCAAAAGAATTTTGTTGGAAGTATACAGAATCTATAAGGTCGCCCTTAAGGTAAATAACATAATCTTCCATGCGGGTTCCTTCTTCGCCCACTACTTTCATCATTTGTTCTACTTCACTTCCCCTGCGCATAAAGCCGTAAGCATAAGAAACTTTATCTGTAGAAATAATGCCTTTATATTTAGACCAGCTTTCCATAGGGTGTATGGCGGGAAACTTACGAGCGTCGGAACGTTCGCGGGAAAGCCCGTGGAAAGCGCCCACAACTTTAAGCGTTGCTTGTGTTACAGGCTCTTCAAAGTTACCGCCCGCAGGGCTAACCGTACCGCCAATGGTTACAGAGCCTATGCTGCCGTCTTTTAAGCGCACAATGCCTGCGCGTTCGTAAAACCTTGCTATGGTTGATTCTAAGTATGCGGGGAACGCTTCTTCCCCCGGAATTTCTTCAAGCCTGCCCGACATTTCGCGCATTGCTTGCGCCCAACGGCTTGTAGAATCTGCAAGCAGTAAAACATTAAGCCCCATTTGGCGATAATACTCTGCAAGGGTTGTGCCGGTGTAAACCGACGCCTCACGCGCGGCAACAGGCATGGAAGAAGTATTACATATAATTACGGTGCGTTCCATTAAAGAACGGCCTGTTTTTTCGTCTATAAGTTCGGGGAATTCTTTAAGCGTTTCAACAACTTCGCCCGCCCGTTCGCCGCAAGCCGCTATAATAACAATGTCTACATCTGCAAAGCGGCTGGTAATTTGCTGCAACACGGTTTTGCCCGCGCCGAAAGGACCCGGTATGCAATAAGTACCGCCGCGCGCAACGGGAAAAAATGTGTCTATAAGGCGTACCCTTGTTACCATAGGGTCTTTAGGTTTAAGGCGTTCTTCGTAGCAATCTATCGGGCGTTTTACCGGCCAGTTAAACGACATGGTAACGGGAATTACATTGCCTTTATCGTCTTTAAGTTCTGCTATGCTATCTTTAAGCGTATAAGAGCCCGCAGGTTTTACAGATGACACCGTGTAACTACCGTAAAGGTTGAAAGGAACCATAATTCTGTGGGTAAAACTGCCTTCGGGAACGGTTCCCAAGGCGTCAGCGCGTTCTACAATATCGCCTGCTTTTACACTCGGGGTAAAAGCCCACGGTTTGTCTGAGGGCAAGGGGGCAAGATACACACCCCTTTCAAGAAAGTAACCTGCTTGTGCGGCAAGTTGGGGCAGCGGGTTTTGTAGGCCGTCATACACTTGCCCTAGTAGCCCGGGCCCAAGCTCTACAGAAAGCATGTGCCCTGAGTATTCAACCTCGTCCCCGACAGAAACACCTTTGGTAATTTCAAAAACCTGCAATTCTGAAACATCGCCCCTGATACGTATTACCTCGCTTTTAAGACTGGCGCCCGCAACCTTAACGTAAGCTACCTCGTTTAAGGAAACATTACCGTCAAAGCGGGCTCTTACCATATTGCCGTTGACGGCAACTACAGTTCCTTTTGTTCCTATCATTTGAAATCTCCAAGAATATCAGCATAAAGCTTTTTATATTCAATAAATCCTTTTTCGGTATTAAACGCCGCGCGCCTTTCCATAAGCAAAAGTTTTAACATATACGCGTAAATGACATTCACAGAGAAAGCGTCAATGCCTTGCAAATTTTCAATTATTTCCCAACGGGCTTTGTCTAGGAAAATTTCAGCTTCCAGCGGCGACTCTATTGCGTTTGCGGCTTTTGCTATTTCTTCAGTGTCATAGGAATATTCTGCCATGTCTTGCGAAACTTCATATTTACGCCTAAGGTTTTTGGCGCGGTTTTTAGCAAGGTTTTGCCTAAGCGCTGTTTCCCATTTTTGCCAATTTTTCAAAAATTCTGATTTTGCCTGCCCAAACCCCGATGACTGCTCGCCCAAAACGCAACGGTCTAACTCTTTGGCGTCGGAAACAGTTAAATGTTCCCGAGCGAGCTCTTTAAACGCAAGCGAAGTCATCGGCATAGCTTGCCCGTAAGCAAGACCGGGAAGTTGCGCGGCAAGATAGTAGTAGTGGCGCGACATATTTACATACCTTTGTCTTGAGTTTTAATAATTTCGGCA
>WQVR01000100.1 GCA_009785775.1 Candidatus Proendomicrobium guianensium | reverse complement strand
GAATGAATTAGCTGAAAAGTTTTACTCATTTCTTAACTTTGGCACATGCAAAAGTAATATTTACTCTGTTAAAATAAGTTTATAGATTTAAAGTGTAATTAAGCAGTATCATGCCTTTTTAAACACTATTACCGAACAAACCAATTCATTTTCTAACGCGTCGTACTCATCAGCTTGGGTTTTTGTATAACTTTCAAAAAGTGCGGCTTTTTCGGGGTGCTTTGCTGAAAGTTCTTTACATCTTTTTTGCAGGTTTTCAAATTCGGTTGTAGCGTCTGCCAGTGCGGTAGTGTGTTCGTCAATCAAGTTTATTTCAGACATTTCTACTTGTTTTAAAAGTTCTCCGTGGTGTAATAAAGCGGGGTGTTTAAAAGTGCTTGAATCATCAATGTAGGCGTCATCAATAATGATAATTCCTTGCGGGGTTAAGTGTTTTGATAATGTTGTAAGCGTTTCAAAATAGTTGCCAAAAACCTGCCCGATACCAGCTAAAACAATAACATCAAATTTTTCAAGAGTTTTTATTTTATCGCGTATATCGCCTGTTTCAAAGCGGCATAAACCGCCTACGCCGTATTCGTTTGCTTTTTCTTTTGAGGTTTCAATAAATTCAGCAATACCATCAATACCGTAACAATTACATTTCAGCTCTACTGCAAGTTTTACAGATATTGCCCCCTTGCCGCAACCCAAATCCAAAACGCGAAGGTTTGAGTAATCTTTACAATGTTTTTTTACAATATTTATAACTGTTTCTGCGGGAGTTCCGATTTCCCAAAAGTCTTGCAAAATGTACGGCAAAAAAGGAACAATCTCAACATCTTGGCTGTCCATTGCGTTTGCTACGCTTTCATTTAGTGTTTTCATAAAAACATTCTACCAATGTAGCTAAAAGCTTGTCAATCGCGCTAAACATATGGTAAAATTTAGGAAGTAGCATATGTGTGATTAGCTTGAATTTTGCCCAAATACTGTAGTTTAACTGCTGAAATGGACTGCTTTTTTGTCCAACTAGGCAGTTTTTTTGAAACTGCCGGAGTAGACAGTTTTTAAAGTAATAAACTTTTAGGAGAATTTTAAAATGGCAGAAGTGAAATTTTTTGGCAGTGTTGATATGCCGCTTGAAATGCACAAGGTAAGGATTATTCAAAAACTAAACCTTCTGCCGGTAGACGAGCGCTTAAAAGCCATAACAGAAGCGGGCAACAATACGTTCTTATTAAAAAATAAAGACGTTTTTTTAGATATGTTAACAGATTCCGGCACAAATGCTATGAGTGATAAACAACTTGCCGCCATGATGACCGCAGATGACAGCTATGCAGGAAGTGAAACGTTTTTCCGCCTTGAAGCAAAAATACAGGAAATATTTGACACAAAATACTTTTTGCCCACCCATCAGGGCAGGGCTTGTGAAAATATACTAGCGCAGGTGTTAATTACAAAACCTGATATGATTGTGCCTATGAATTATCACTTTACAACCACTAAAGCGCATATTTCAAGGTTTGGCGCAGAAGTTGTTGAAATAATGATTGATGAGGGTTTTAAAGAAACAAGCGACAACTTGTTTAAAGGCGATTTAAACATAGACAAACTTAAACAGCTTATAAAAGACAGAAAAGAAGATATAGCTTTTGTCAGGGTTGAGGCAGGCACAAACTTGGTTGGCGGCCAGCCGGTATCAATGAAAAACTTTAAAGAAGTAAGCGAAATCTGCCGCAAGGCTGGCATTTTACTTGTATTAGACGCGAGCCTTCTTGCTGACAATTTGTACTTTATCAAGCAAAGGGAAAAAGCTTACAAAGATGTATCTATATTAGAAATAACGCGCGAAATAGGGAACTTATTTGACATTACATACTTTTCAGCCCGCAAATTAGGTTGCGCCAGAGGCGGCGGCATATGTCTTAACCGCCAAGATTTAATGGATAAAATGCGTGAACTTATACCGCTTTACGAGGGTTTTTTAACTTACGGCGGTATGAGTGTGCGTGAAATGGAAGCACTAACCGTGGGACTCGACGAAACGCTTGATATAGACATGATATCTCAAGCCCCGCAGTTTATCAGGCATATGGTAGACGAGTTATCAGCTCTTAACATACCTGTGGTTACCCCTGCAGGCGGGCTTGGTTGCCACCTTAATGCTAAAGAATTTTTAAGCCATGTTCCGCAAAATAAATACCCTGCGGGCGCGTTAGCCGTTGCCATATACATAATCAGCGGTATACGCGGTATGGAGCGCGGTACGCTTTCCGAACAGCGCAACCCCGACGGTTCAGAACCGCTTGCCAATATGGAACTTCTGCGCCTTGCGCTTCCGCGTCGTGTGTTCACGCTAAGCCAGGTTAATTATGCTATAGACAGGATAAACTGGCTTTATCAAAACAGGAAGCTTGTAGGCGGGCTTAACTTTACCGAAGAACCCAAAATACTGCGTTTCTTTTACGGTAAACTTGAGGCAGATTCTGACTGGCAAATAAAACTTGTCGAAAAATTTAAAAAAGATTTTGCAGGCAGTCTGTAAAAGTAGTGTTTAAAATTGAAAAGAAACATAAAAAAATAATATAATTTGTAGAGTTTGAAAGTAAATCTTTGCTAAGGAAAGTAAATGAAAAAAATTAAACGTCTTATAGTAACCTTGGTGTTTCCTAAAACTTTGGCTTTGCTGGCAATTATTTTGTGTGCGCTTATAACTATCAATATACTTGAGTTTATACCTGCACGGTATGGTTGGATGGTTACCGCGGTATTTCTTGCGCTTGTCGGGGCTTTCTTATTTATGATAATACAAAGGCCTGTGCAGCTTTTATACGCTGGTTTATGGGTGTTAAACCGCACTATATACAAAATAAAAACCGTAGGGCAAGAAAACATACCTGCCGTAGGCGGCGGGCTTTTGGTTTGCAATTCCGTTTCTTACATAGACCATGTGATAATATATTCGGCAATAAAAAGGCCGGTTAAGTTTTTTGTCGGCAAAGAATTTAGCGGGCACCCTTTTCTCAGCCCTTTTTTAACCTCACAAAACAGCATTACAATAGATGAGGGTAACCCCAAGTCTACAGGAAGAGCTTTGAAAGAGGCGCGCACGGCAATACAAAACGGCGAACTTGTGTGCATATTCTCCGAAGGCGGCTTAACGCGTACCGGCAATATGCTTTCGTTTAAACGCGGCTTTAAGTTTATAATGAAAAACTTAAACGCCCCTATAATACCTATGCACTTAGATAGAATGTGGGGCTCTACATTTTCTTTTGAAGACAGAAAGCTAAAATGGAGTTTGCCTAAGGCAATACCATATCCCGTAACGGTAAGCATAGGAAAACCTATGCCGGCTACTTCTGAACCATTTGAAGTTCGCCTTGCAATTCAAGAACTTTCGGCAGAAGCTTTTAAGTTAAGAGGTAAGTATCAAAAAAAGCTTCATATAGGGTTTGTTTATGAAATGAGAAGGCATCCGTTTAGGATGGCGTTTGCAGATTTAGAAAAAAAGATTAACTTCTTACAGGCTTTTGTGTTTTCTGTAGCTTTGTCGCGCAGGGTTGGCAAAAAAGACGTTGAAGGGGAAATGGTCGGCATTTTACTGCCTACTACAATAGCCGCGGCTGCCGCAAATATAGCGACTTTATTTGCCGGTAAAGTTCCGGTAAACCTTAACTTTACCTCTTCAGTAGATACTATTAAGCAATGTATCGAAAAATGCAACATGACGCAAATAATAACTTCGCGTAAATTTTTAGAAAAAATTGAAATGCACGCCTTTGACGATTCAGGGCTTTTGGTGTACGCCGAAGATTTAAGAGATGAAATTAAACCTCTTGAAAAAATAAGTATATTACTTGCAGGCATTTTACTTCCTGCAAAGCTGCTTGTAAAAAAATACGTAAAAGGAAATACAACAAACATAGACGATCCCGCTACAGTGGTTTTTTCAAGCGGTTCTACGGGCGAACCCAAAGGCATTGTGCTGTCGCACCAAAATATTACTTCAAACATAGAGTCCGCCTATAAAATAATAGGCTTAAATGACAAAGACGTGCTTGCCGGCATATTGCCGATGTTTCACTCTTTCGGTTATACGGCAACTTTATGGCTTTGCGCTTCTTA
This sequence comes from Candidatus Proendomicrobium guianensium, assembly GCA_009785775.1. Classification (GTDB taxonomy): domain Bacteria; phylum Elusimicrobiota; class Endomicrobiia; order Endomicrobiales; family Endomicrobiaceae; genus Proendomicrobium; species Proendomicrobium guianensium. The sequence continues at coordinate 253 of WQVR01000100.1, read as the reverse complement.
CGGCGTGGGTGTTGCTTATCACACAAGCCCCATGGAAGCAAACAAAGTGGGCGAACTTGTTAAAAAGTATAAATGTACGTTAATTTTCGGCACGCCTACTTTTTTAAACTCTTATGCGCGTAAATGTTCTGTAGAAGAGTTTGCTTCACTTAGGCTGGTTATGGCAGGCGCTGAAAAATTAAAAATTTCGGTTTCAAACGCGTTTTACGAAAAATTCCAAAAAACGGTTTTAGAAGGTTACGGAGCAACTGAG
>WQVR01000099.1 GCA_009785775.1 Candidatus Proendomicrobium guianensium | reverse complement strand
AGGCGCTGAGATATTAAGCAAAATTGATAATATAGACTCTATAGTTGACGGAATCAAATACCATCACGAACGTTATGACGGCAAAGGTTATCCTTCGGGTGTGAAAATCGGTAATCTGCCGATGATTGCTTCTATAATATCACTTGCAGACGCTTACGATGCCATGACCTCAGACCGTCCCTACAGAAAAGCCCTAACGCCAGACCAAGCTCATAAAGAAATTTTGGAAAACTCAGGCAAACAATTTCACCCTGTTGTTGTGAAAGCTTTTATAGAATTTTATAGAAAATATATTTTTCGCGGTAAAAATTAATCTGTAAGGCTTTTTAAAATGCTTAAACCATATAACCGCAATACAAATTGTGAACAAGCGGTTTTGCGCTTTATCAACGATACCGCGCGAAATGCGCCGCTGAATATGGCTTTAGACGAAATATTGTTTGAAAGTATCTGCGCGGGAAGTTCTTCTGCGCTTAGGGTTTATATGTGGGATAGCGAGTGTTCAACAATAGGGTATTTTCAAAAAAACGCATATAACCCTCCTGCTGTGCGCCGTTTTACCGGCGGACTTTTAGTTTGTCACGGTACCGACATTTCTTACAGCTTCAATGCAAACTCAAGCCAATGGCCTTTTGTATATAATCAAGAACTTACCTATAAAAATATACATACATGCATACAAAGCGCTTTGCGTGAACAGGCGGTGGATTGTGAACTTTCCGCCGCAGATTTTGGCAAACCCAACGGAATTTGCGTTCAAACCGTATATAATTACGATTTGATGTCGCAAGGCAAAAAAATCGCGGGCTCTTGCCAAAGGCGGCGTGGTAAAAACATTTTTGTGCAGGGTTCTGTGCATGTAAACTCTTTGGTTGATAAAAATGCTTTTGCGCTGGAATTTGCCAGAGATATTGCTGAAATTATGAATGCGGGTGTTTTAGAAAAATCTTTTACCTCCGCTGAAATTTCAGCGGCGCAAATACTTTCCCAAAATAAATATTCTTCAGATGAGTGGAATTTGAAATATTAGAGTTTGCTCAAGTTTTGCAATTTTTTGCTTTTTCGTGTACAATTGTCGTGCAGTTTGGAGATGTGTTTGATTTTCCGTTTTTTGCGGAAATTAAAGAAAAGAGGATACGAAAGTGAAAAATAATAAAAAAGGTTTTACGCTTGTAGAACTTGTAATAGTTATTGTAATTGTAGGCGTTTTGGTAATTATGGCTGTGCCTATTTACTTGGGTTATACCAGAAGAGCAATGGGAACAGAGGGTAGAGCGCTTCTTGGTTCAGTTACAACTGCGCAAAGAGGTCACCATGCTGAATTTCACACCTGGTTGATAGTTCCTGAGACGAGTTTTAGCACAATTCTAGACGTAGACGCACGCGGTAACAGATTCTTTACGTCTTTCCACGTTTTTCCTGGGCCAATGGTAGCGGGCGATACATCTTTCATAGCTACAGCTATAGGTTCCAACGGTGCAACCGGCGTTACTGTTACCAAGACAGTTCCAAGAATCGGAAGACCTACTCTGGTTGAAGCTCATTCTTAGAGATGAAATGATAAATGACACAACACCCCACAGGCTTGCGAAAGAAGCCCTGAGGATTGTACTGTTTTTGTAATGAGCTAGTGTGAAGAATATCCAGTCGTAACAAAAGCAAAAATACTTGCGATTAAAGACGAAATGTGATATCCTAATATGGTGTGATTAATCGTTAAGATTGTTTTAAAAAGTATGCAAGCTTAACGGGAGGATTGATAAAATGAATAAAATTTTAAGGATAACTTTTTTTTCGGCGGTAATATTTTTGTTTACAGGTACATTTTGTGTTGTTTTGGCTGATGTTGCTACACCTGCAAGGCCAAGGCTTGCTCCTGAAATTCAGGCAATATTAGACGGAACAGACCAAGAGCCTCCAATGCGTTTGCCATATGCGACTACCGTTGAAAGGGCTCAAGTTACCGTTAACGAACGCTATAGGCAAACAGAGGAAGAAGTTCCTGTCGTAAGAAATATACACGCCACAACAAGAGACACCGCACAAGTTACAGTTAATGAAAGAATACGCGAAGAAGAGAGAAGGGCGGCGGAAAGAGCCAAACTTCAAGCCGCAGGACTTGATTTTGAAAGGCCTGTCCCCATACCCGAACATATAACTACAAGAGATACTGCCGAAGCTACAATTAATGAAGCATTGCGTGAAAATGAAAGAATAAGGCAGGAGCGTCTTGAACGGGCCGCCGCGAGAATTTTAGGAGAAGATACTGCTGTAGTGCCTGAGCCCGTACAAGCCCGTCCCGCGCCTGTTGCGTTAACCGCGCAGGAAAGGGCGCAAGGCATACAAGAGCGTCAAGAAAGAATGAGAGCTACGACTCCCCAAGAGCGTCGCGCGGAACTCGCGCAAGCGCGTCAGGAGCGTGTAGATTATTTGCGTTCACAAACCCCTCAAGAACGCCGTCAGGCAAGGACAGACGAAATAGCCGCGCGCCAAGAAAGGATGAGAACTATGACAGCCCAAGAGCGTCGCGCAGAACTTGAAAGGGAGCGCCAAGCCCAAAGAGAAGAAATACAAGCCCGTCAACAAAGGCGTTAAATTGCTACTTTGGTTTTACATAAAAATGAAGGGGCTAAAATGAATTTTTTGAAAGTAGTTTTGCTGGTAACAATGTTAACTTTATTTAACGCGCCAAGCATTTACGCCAGAACTCAGGCAGAACGTGATCTTGACGCTTTGCTTGAATCTATAGAAAGAGAGGAAAGAGGCAGAGCGCCTGCTATACCTGCCCCTGCAAGACCTGCAACTTCGCCGGCGCCGGTTGCGCCAAGGCCTGTTACTCCTCCTCCTGCCACACAGCCGGCTCAAACTACGCCGGCAACTCCAAGACCAGCCCCTGCACCAAGGCCTCAGGCTCCAAGAGCACCGGCAGTTCAGCCTGTGCAACCTGTTGTTGTCGTGACAGAGGCTCTGTCGGGTACAAGGTATCAGGAATTTGCCCAAGAGTATATAGCCGCTTTTCCTAATAATGAAATAGAAAATGTGTATGCGCGTGCCTTAGATAACTTGCGAATGGCTAGACAATACTTTACTATGCGCAATTTCTTGGCCGCAAACCAGCGCTTAGATCAGGTGTTAAACTCAAATTTTATAAATTTGTTTTCTGAAGTTTTTTTACTTCGCGGACATATCGCGCAAGAGCAAAGCCGCATAAGAGCTTTAGAAAATTTTGCAAGGTCTATTTTTTACACCACGGGTAATATTACAATTTTAAACCCTGAAATTACTTTTGAAGAGTATATGCGTGCCGGAGGGGTAGACTACAGCACTTATGTCAAGTCTGCAGTTGAGGTTCTTACAAGGCTTACCAGTCCTGACAGCAGGGTACCTGCACAACACAAAGTATATTATTTCTTTTTCTTAGGCTATGCTCACAAAGAACTTGGAGATATAGACTCTGCCTTAGAAGCTTTTAGAAGGTCTATAAGGCTTTTAGGAATATTTAGTTACGCGCATGCCTCAAGCGCGCGTACATTGCAATTAAGGCCAACTCTAAGCCCCATGGAAAGTTCAAATGCCATAGGCTATATAGACCGCGCAATATCACTTGCGCCAAGTAATGCTGCTTTTCACAATATACGCGGCGAGATTATAAAAAGTATTCGAAGCTATCACCGCGCCATAGATGATTTTACAAGGGCAATAAGTTTCGCGCCGGCTATGCCGAGATTTTATTTAAACCGTTCTTTATCCCAAACAAGGATAAACGCCCATAGGGCTGCCCAACGTGACTTGTTGACTTTTACATTTTTAACGGAATTTTTTAACACGAATTAAGTAGTTTTACTTGAAAAAAAAATAAAAATATTGTAAGATTTCTGAATTATGATAATATACAACCTTTTGATAGTTTTTCATTATGTAGTTTGTTTCAGCTTAATTGTTATTGTGCTTTTTCAGGCGGGAAAGTCCGGCGGCATGGCGGGGCTTTTTGGCGGCGGCGGAAGCGACCAGCTTTTTAGCGCTCCTTCCGGCATGGCTTTTATAAAAAAAGTTACTGTTGTTATGGTATGTATTTTTATGTTTACATCGCTTACATTAACCTTGTTTTCTTCAAGGGTAAGTATGATGTCGGTTATAGACCAAATAGCTAACATTCCCATAGGTTCACAAACACATTAATAGTTTTTTGTTTTAACAGGTTAGTTAAGTGTTCTTTTAATTTTTTGTAAGTAAATGCTGGGGTGGCGGAATTGGCATACGCGCACGTTTGAGGGGCGTGTCCTTAACGGGATGCGGGTTCAAGTCCCGCCCTCAGCATATTTTTTACTTCATCTTTTGCCATTTTTCTTTGTAAAACTTTGTTCGGATATTGCGCTTCGCTTCCGGATATACCTCACTTCGTTTTACTTTAAAAAATGACAAAATATTTCGTAAAAACTTCT
>WQVR01000098.1 GCA_009785775.1 Candidatus Proendomicrobium guianensium | reverse complement strand
GAAAGCAGGCTTGGAATAAATACTATGCAGGCAAGCAGTTAAAAAACAAAATCAAAAAAAGAAAGCCCGCTTGTTAACAAGCGGGCTTTCTTTTTTGTAATTACTTACTTTATTACAACTCCACGCTCTCTCAAATACTTTCTTATTCTATGGCGGGCGCTTGCTGTAATCGCAAATTCAAGCCAGTTGGCATTAGGCTTGGCATTTTTGCGGGTTAGAATTTCGCAAATATCGCCGGTTTTAAGCACATGGTTAAGTTGCACCATTTTACCGTTAACTTTAGCGCCCATACAGGTATTGCCCACGTCTGAATGTACCGCATAGGCAAAGTCTATGGTGCTTGCGCCCTCAGGTAATTTTATTACCATATTTTTTGGCGTAAATACATATATTTGTTCAAACTTACACTCGGTTCTAAGGGCAGACATAAACTCTTTAGAGTCTGTCATTTCCTGTTGCCAACGCAAAATTTGTTTAAGCCAGTCTAATTGTTTTTCAACTGATTGCTCTTCAATGCTTGAGCCGCCCTGTTTATAACGCCAATGTGCTGCAATACCGTACTCTGCGCGACGGTCCATCTCTTCAGTGCGTATTTGTATTTCAACTATTACGCCGTCTTCTGAAATTGTGGTTAAATGAAGCGATTGATACATATTATTTTTTGGCGCGGATATATAGTCAGTAAACGAGCCTTCCACAAGTTTTGAGTCAGCGTTTATTATACCAAGCAAAGCATAGCAATGCTCTACAGTGTCGGTAATTATACGCACGCCAAACAAATCTTCAATAGCTGAAAACGGCTTTCTTTGGCGTTCCATTTTTTTGTATATGCCATAAAGATTTTTAGGGCGGGCAGAAATTTTAAAAGGTATGTTTAATGCTTTAAATTCTTGGCTTATTTGCGCTTCTATGGCTGAAAGTTTGCTAAGGCTTGAAGCCGCGCGGCGGTCCCACTGTTCTTTTATCGCGTTATACTGAAGCGGCATTAATACTTCAAAAGATAAGTCTTCAAGCTCGCTTTTCCATTTATTAATACCAAGCCTGTGCGCAAACGGCGCGTAAAGCGACATAGACTCGTTTGCTATTTCTTTTTGTTTATCGGGGGCAAGATATTTTATTGTGCGCATATTATGAAGCCTGTCTGCAAGCTTTATAAGTATAACGCGTATATCTTTTATTACAGCAAGCAACATTTTGCGCCAGTTTTCTGCTTGCTTGGTAATATTGTCTACGTTTTTAAATTGATAGGAATTTATTTTTGTAACACCCTGCACCAAATTTACAACTTCGTCGCCGAACTCTTTGCGAAGTTCAAATTCGGTTACTAGCGTGTCTTCAAGTATATCATGGAGAAGTGCCGCGGCTATTGTGGCGCTATCTAGTTTTAATTCGGCAAGGTTTAAGGCAACGCTTACGCAATGGTTAAGGTAAGGCTCTCCCGAAGCGCGCGTCTGGCAAAAATGCCCGCAGTTGGCGTATTCATAGGCTTTTTCAAGTTGCGCCATTTCTGCGGGCGGCATATACGATAAAGCTTTTTTAAGGACTTCTATCATTTATTGTTTTTTTGTAATTACAGTCTGGCGCTTACCGATAATATTATTTCTGTAACACGGTCTCTGGCTTGATGTCTGGGCGCTGCGTTAAATTGTTGCAGGGCAAAATCTATATCATAGCCCGCAAAGCGAAGCCCTATGCCATAGGTATATTTTATGTCGTCTTCATTACCGTTGGTAGGGGCTTCAAAACCTGCCCGCAAAGCAAAAAAATTGTTTAGGTAATATTCTATACCGGCGCGTACAAAAGTGTCGTGTTCATTGCCAAAGCGATAAAAAAACCTTTCGTAATCAACCGCCATTACAAAATCTCTCATAACAAAAGCAGTGCCAAGAGCTACAGAAAACGGGGGTTGGTCTAAACCAAACCTATCCCACCAGACAAAAGCCGCGATATTTCTAAGCGATACGCCGGTAAAAAATCTGGGACCCATAGGCATAAGCATTGCCATATCTACATAAAATCCGTGGGCGCTGTAAAGACCGGCGTGAGGTATGCCCCCTGTAATACCGCTAACGGCGGCATTACCATAAATATAACCTATGTTAAGACCTGTGTTAAAACCCGAACCGCTATTTCTTTCGCCTACGCTAAGTGTTACGGCATTAAGTGAAACTCTGGAGTGCCTGCTGTCTAAGCCGCTTGCAAAATTAACATTTGTGTTTGAAAGTTTTTTCCACGATACAGCGGCTGAATCGCTTAAAATTATTAAAGAACGTATCCCGTCGCCTTGAGGCGAGGCTAAACCGAAGCTTTGAGTGCTCGTATCCCCCATTGTGTGAACGCGGCCTGTAATTTCAAAGCCGTGGGTATTCATAAAACCAAGCGCCGCCGGATTATGAACCACAACTTCAGGCGTATTAGGAACAGCCACGCCTGCATTACCCATAGCCAGTGAGCGCGCGCCCGGCGCGCGGCGGTTATAACTAAACGGCAAAGTGGGGCGGCTTTGCGCAAAAACCGTACCCGCCGACAATAGTAAAACTGCAAAAGTCATCAAAATTTGTTTTAACATTTTATACCTTCCGTATTGTAATAATTCGCCCAAGCCTTTATAACTTAGACGAAACTCCCGTCCTGACTAATATATTCTAAAGGAACTTAAGCACTAAAGCGGCTTAGCCCCCATATATAATTTTTGCCGCGCGCGCCGCCACGCCTTGTTGCCCCAACATTTTTCTAAACTCTAAAAGCTCAGACTGTGTTTTTTTATAACTGCCGCTGTTTATCGCATTTATAACAAATTCTGCTATATTTTTGGGCTTGGCGGCATACTGCAAAAATTCAGGCACAACATATTTATCTTGTAAAATGTTTACCATGGCTATATAGTTTATTTTTATTAAAAGTTTCGCCAAAACATAATTAATAAAAGAAACCTTATACATTATAGCCATAGGAAGCCCCAGTAAAGCATTTTCAAGGCTCACCGTACCCGACGGACATATTACAAAATCAAGACCTGCCCTGCTAGCTAAACTTCCGCCGGCGTCTATGCTTATATAATCAGGCATTGTACAATTTAAAGGTTTATCGCTAAAAACCACAAACTTTGCGTTAAGGCTTTCACATATAATTTTCGCGCTTTCTAAAAGTATAGGCATGTGGCGCTTTATAACGCTTGCGCGCGAACCCGGAAACAAGCCTATAGTTATATTTTTTAAATCTATATCTTTAACTTGCGGTGCCGGCACAGAGTCTATTAAAGGGTTGCCCACAAACTCTGCGTCTACGCCGTAAGACTTATACAAAGCTTCTTCAAAAGGCAAAATTGTAAGCATTTTTTTTACATATTTTGCTATTGTGTTTATACGCCACCGGCGGCTTGCCCACACTTGCGGGCTTACATAATAGTAAACCGGAATATTAAGTTTTTTTGCCAGAGCCGCTATGTGTATATTAAAGCCGTAATAATCTACAAGTATAACTTTTTGCGGCGTATCGGTTTTAAAAAGCGTTTTTACATAATTAAAAGTCTTTCTTAAGAAAAAATATTGCCGCCACGGAAAAAAACCAAATGCCCCTACATTAACAATATCTTTTATAAAAACATCGCCCGCGGCTGAATTTAAAACTTCTTTAAGCTTATTGCCGCCAAGCGCCGTAACCGAGACCCCGCCGATATTTTTTAACGCCCTTACTAAATCCGCGGCGTGCATATCTCCGGATACATCGCCCGCGGAAATAAAAACTTTCATTAAAAGAGCACCATACTTTCTAAAACCCGCCCCGCAAGTTCTATTGCGGCGCGCCCCTCTGTGCCCGACACTACGGGGCGAGAACCGTTTTTAATACAGTTTAAAAAATTGTCCGCTTCAAAAAATAACGGTTCGCCTGCAGAAACTTCAGGCTTTATTATTTCCATATCGGCAAGCGAGGCCGCTTTTGCAACTTCTTGCTTTTTGCGGCACACTTTAAAAGCTTTTCCGCCAAAATCTATCGAAACATAGCTGTCCGGTTGAAACACTCTCATACGGCGGTAACGGTCCAGTGAAACGCGGCTTGTTGAAACATCTGCGACACAACCGTTTTCAAACTTCAAACGCGCTTTGACAATATCTTCATAATCAGACAAAACTTTTGAGCCGTGCGCTTCCACGCTTACTACGGGGCTTTTTACCAAAGAAAGTATAATGTCTAGGTCATGCACCATTAAGTCCATAACAACGCCTATGTGCGCCGTACGGGGGTCATAAGGCCCAAGGCGGTTAACTTCAATAAAATTAGGATTTTTTATATAAGGAGTTGCCGCGATAAAGGCAGGGTTGAAACGCTCAATATGGCCTACCTGCAAAACTAAATTTTTTGCTTTTGCTATTTCTATAAGTTCGTCTGCCTCTTTAAGAGTAGACGTAAAAGGTTTTTCGACAAGACAATGAACTCCGGCAGAAAGTAAATCTTTAGCTATTGCGTAATGATAGGG
>WQVR01000097.1 GCA_009785775.1 Candidatus Proendomicrobium guianensium | reverse complement strand
TCAAGTGATTGACTCGTTAGCATATATTTTGTAAGTTTTACGAAGGATTTTGAAATTTTTACGACGCTTGCGACGGCAAAGTTTGTGTAAGCAAATAAGCCGAAAGTTAAGGAAGTAAAAATTCAAAAGCCAAAGTAAAAAATTACCATGAGAAAAAAACTCCACTCCAGAAACTCCAGACAAAAAAATAATAACGACTTCGCCGCGCTTATACTTTTGGGCGCGGCATTTTTGTGCGCTTACGTTTTAGCCGCGCCGTACAATTCAGGCATTTTCGGGCAAGCGGCTTCCAATATACTTACTTTGCTATTTGGCAAGGCGGCATGGCTTTTACCTTTGATACTTGTTTGGTTTTTTATTTTGATTTTAAAAAGATCTTTGGTCTTGCGTGAAAAATTAGACATTGTTTTGGCATTTGCGGTTATAGTGCTTGGCTCAACCGTAAGTTCGCTTGCGGCAATAAATTTTAACCCCGCCCTTATGTATGCGGGCGGTTTTACGGGAGAAAGGCTTAGCCCGTTTTTTTTAGAGCTTCTTGGCGCACAGCTTGCTTTGGTATTTGTGTCCTTGCTTTTTATAGTAACTTCATCCATTTTTTTTAGAATTTCGCTTATCCGCATAGCCTTAAACTTTTACCGCCGCTTAAAAACCGACATTAACGAAAGTTTAACCAAAAAGCCGGACGCGTCAAGCGCCACGCAAACATTTGAGCGCGCACAAAAAAAACAAGACTTTACCTACCCCGAAACCGAGCCCAACATAATTAAGCACGAACTAATAAAAGCGTCTCCTGCCGCAAAAGAACAGCCGCTTAAAAACAATTCGGCACGCGCTGACTCTGCCGTTCATTCAGACAACGCACAAGAACAAACGCCTCACCCCAAAGATTTCCCCTATATTTTGCCGTCAGCCGGCCTTTTAGCAGATGACGAAAAAGCTTTTAGCGTATCCGAAGCAGAACTTAAAGCAAGAGCGGAACTTTTAAGCAAAACCCTAGGGGATTTTCAAATAGAAGCGCGCGTGCAAGACATAATCTCAGGGCCTGTCGTAACGCGCTACGACTTAGTGCTTGCTCCCGGCACCAAAATACAGTCTGTAATAGCTTTAACCGATAATTTATCGCTTGCGCTAAAAAGCGCGTCTATACGCATTGTACCCATACCCGAAAAATCCGCCGTGGGCGTTGAAGTGCCAAACATCAAAATGGCGCTTGTCGGGCTTAAAGGTATTTTAGAAAGCATTAATTTTACGGGCGTAAATTCGCTTCTGTCGCTTGCCCTTGGCAAAACAACTAACGGGCAAGGATATGTTGCAGACCTTGCAAAAATGCCGCATTTACTTATAGCGGGCTCTACTGGCTCGGGCAAAAGTGTCGGCATACACACAATACTTCTTTCAATGCTTTTTAAAGCCCGCCCCGACGAAGTAAAGTTTATGCTTATAGACCCTAAACGCGTTGAAATGCCGATATATAAAGATTTGCCCCACATTTATAACCCTTGCACCACGGCAAGTAATGCAGATATTATAACTAACCCCAGAGAAGCCACAGCGGCATTAAAAAAACTTGTAACCGTTATGGAAAGCCGTTATGAGAAATTTGCCAAAGAAATGGTACGCAACATTGAAGGCTACAACCAAAAAATGGCAGAAACAGGCGGCGATAAAGAGTTTTACATAGTGGTTGTTATAGACGAACTTGCCGACTTAATGCTTGTAGCCGCCAAAGAAATTGAAGACTCCATCCAACGCCTTGCCCAAATGGCGCGCGCCGTGGGAATACACTTAATACTTGCCACGCAAAGACCTTCGGTAAACGTTATTACCGGCGTAATTAAGGCAAACTTTCCTGCGCGCATGTCTTTTCAAACAACATCCAAAATAGATTCACGCGTTATTTTAGACGCATTGGGGGCCGAAAATTTAATAGGCAAAGGCGATATGCTATTTTTACCGCCAGCCGAAAGCCGCCCCATAAGGCTGCAAGGTGCTTATGTTTCAGCTTCCGAAGCTGAACGCGTTATAGAATTTATTAATGCCCAAAATTTTCCCCGTTTTTATGAGCCTCTAACTGTGGAAGTTGCCGCGCCCGAGGGTCAAAACTTTGAAGATAAAGCCCTTAAAGATTTAATTCCCGCTTTAATGCTTATAAAAGAGCGCCGCGCAATTAGCCAAGATTTGCTAAAAGCAAATTTCGGCTCGTCTGCACGCGCTACAAATATTTTAAGCATGCTTGCCGTGAAAGGTTTTATTTTTAAACCCGAAGGCACTAACAAATGGAACATAAATTATGATAAAATAGAAGGGCACTTAAATGAAAATACATAAAAAAGGTTTTAACATGATAAAGATTTTTTTTGGCGTGTTTTTAGCATTATCTGTTTTTTCGGGCAACGTTTACGCGCTAAGCGCGCAAGATGTTTTACAAAATATGCGGCGCGCAGACGAGCGTGTGCGGACTAAAGAAATAAACTTCCGGCAGGTTACAGATTACATATTTACCCGCGAACGTCAAGAAACCACAGGCACCCTCCGCTACAGAAGGCCTAATTTAGTATCTATACACCAACACACGCCCGAACAATATGTATACATAGACGGCCGCAACATTACCATTTACACCCCTGCCCACAGGCAAGCCGTAATAGACAGGTGGCAAAACGTAATGGCGGCAAACAGTTTGCCGGCGCTTCTTATAAATTTTTCACAAAACCTGCAAACGCTTACCGAAAACAATACCGTAACGCTTGAAGAACCAAACGAGCGTAACCACATTTTGAAAATAGTGCCCAATGACCCGCGCGAAAATTTTACCCTAAGGCTTTTTGTAAGTAAAGAAACATACTTTCCTACATTGGCGGTTATGCAATCTAACGCCGTAAGCGTAAACGTGCAAATTACAAGCTACAGGCTTAACCCCAATATTGCCGCAAGCGAATTCCGTTTTCGCGCGCGGCCCGGCGTAGACATTATACAACTGTAAAATTTAAAAAGGTGCAAACATGACAATAGGCGAAACTTTAAAAGCAACGCGCGTGAAAAAGAAACTTACGGTAGAAACCGTGCGCCAAGCCACTAAAATACAAATAGGTTACATTAACGCACTTGAAGAAGATAACCCCTCCGCTTTTTCCGCGCAAATATATTACAAAGCTTTTTTAAAAAACTATGCAACATTTCTCGGGCTTGACGCCGCAGAACTTTTAAAAATTTACGAAAACGCCCGCAAAGCCGAAAAAGAAAACAAAGAGCTTACTTCCCGGCCAATGCCTTTTAAATATAGCAACTTTAAATTTTCAGCTATAATAGTTTTATTTTCGCTTATGCTTACGGGCTTTATTTATTTAAGCGCCGGACTTGGCAACAGAAATTCTTTAAGATACCCCTACCCGCTTAGCACAACAAATTACTGCGTTAAATCTGTAGAATACGCGCTACCCGAAAGACAAGAAACCACCGAATACACACATATTCAAAGAACGCCAACTGCCACAGCACCCCAAACTATTCTAATAACTACTGCCGCGCGCACATGGGTAAAAATTTCAGACATGGCCGGAAACACCCTGACCGAGCGCATAATGAATGCGGGCGAGCACAGAGAATGGAGCGCTCAAGGCGGGTTTGACATAATTCTTGGGCATACCGCAGGCGTAAACGTACTTTTTAACGGACAAAGGGTTGATTTAGGGCAAAGAGCCCCCGGACAACGCGCCGTAATTACCTTAAGAAACGACGCGCCGTGAAATCTTTAAAAGTTTCGGTAATAGTTTTAGGTTGCAGTAAAAATACCGTCGAGGCTGAATATCTTTTAGGTAGCTTTAACGCCAAAGGTTTTATTATAACCGCTAATGCGCCTGAAGCGGATGTTATTGTTGTGCATACATGCTCCTTCATCGGAGACGCGCGAATTGAAAGCGAAGCCGCAATAAATTATGCCTTAAGTTTAAAAAAATCCAGCCCTCATATTAAAGTTTATGCTACCGGTTGTCTGGCGCAATTACTGGGGGCAAAACTCTCAAAAACTTCCTCTTTTAAAAAAGGGCATAACCCAAGTAACAGTACCCCGCTTCTTGACGGCTATTTAGGCACAGGAAGCATGCATAAATTGCCGGATTTAATTTTGCGCGGCGCGCGGATTTCCGACACTTCTAAAGCGGGCGGTTTTAATGATAATAAACACAGAATATTATCTTCTCCGCTTGCATACGCCTATTTAAAAATTTCCGAAGGTTGCAATCACAAATGCTCTTTTTGCATTATCCCGCGCTTGCGCGGCAAGTATCAAAGCAGAACAGTAGCCTCTTTAACAGACGAAGCTAAAGTTTTAGCGGATTCAGGCATTAAGGAACTTATACTTGTAGCACAAGACACCACAAGTTACGGCAAAGACCTTTACAACAGGTTTACTCTGGATAAGCTTCTAAAAAATCTTTGTAATATTTCAGGAATTAAGCGCGTGCGGCTTATGTACGCTTACCCTTCCAGCATT
>WQVR01000096.1 GCA_009785775.1 Candidatus Proendomicrobium guianensium | reverse complement strand
TACCTTCGGGAACAGATATAATTTTTGTGCTTAAACCCCATACTGCCCGCCTGAAGTTTGAAAATTTGCAACTTGCCGTTATAACGCTTTTGCAAAAAGCGTGTTTGTACAATTAGCTTAATTGCAGGGAAAATAAGTAATGAAAAAACTGGCTCTTGCGCTTATTAAAATATACAAAGCATGCTCTGCCTGCCTGCCCCCGCGGTGCCGCTTTTTGCCAACGTGCTCTTCCTATGCCTACCAAGCAATAGAAACTTACGGTTTTTTTAAAGGCAGCTTTTTAACTTTAAAACGGCTTTTGCGTTGCCACCCTTTTTGCAAGGGCGGCATAGACCATGTACCATAACTTTTAACAGGAACATTAACCCATGACAAAAAATTACGCGGCATTTTTCATCAGTTCAGTTTTAATATTACTTTTGTGGTTTTGGCTAAACCCGCCCGCGCCGCAAGCCCCGCAACAACATCCGGCCGCCGCGGCTGAAGCGCAAATACAGCGCGAAATATCTTATGAGCGTCCTGCGCCGCAAGCCGCAGCGCTCCGCCATGACCACGCGCAAGCGCTTGAAAACCTACAGGTAGACGAGCAAGAGTTTGTAATAGAAACCGAAAAATACAAAGTTGTTTTAACAAACCGCGGAGCAGCCATAAGAAGTTTTATGATACGCGAAGTAAGCGGCCTTGTAGATTTAGTAGCCGAAGGCTCGCCGCCCGTAATGGCAAATTTTCCGGGCGCTAATTTTGCCGTAAACCAAATTGCCGAAAATATTTTAGAATTTACGCATGCCTCCCCCCAAGGTTGGACTGTAGTTAAAACTTACACATTTTCCAAAACCGATTTTTTACATGATTTACAAATAGAACTTCACCGCACGCATGAAGAAGCGCGCCTTCCCGGCATAGATGTTTCGTGGGGACCGGGGCTTGGCACGGCTGAAAGCGAGCTTAGGGAAAATTTATCCGTTACGCGCGTTACGGCTCTTCCGCGCACGCCGGGCGAGCGTCTTAGAAATTTCAGAAACGTAATGAGTGAACCGGCAGACCTTTTCCGCTGGGCGGCAATAGACAACCGCTACTTCTTAGTAGCTTTTATACCTGAACGCCCTGCTGATTTTAGCGCCGTCACGTCTAGCCGCCGTGACAGAAACAGCCCATATACTGTAACGCTAAACTCCGAAGGCGGCGGCAATGAAAATATGCGCGTTTACAACCTTAGGTTTTATGTAGGCCCAAAAGGCTATTCATTTTTGCGCACATATGGCCTAGGGCTGGAACATACCGTAGAATTTGGCAGATGGTTTAGCTTTTTAGGCAGAACCGCGCTGTCAGCGCTTATGTACCTTTACGGCATTACCGGCAATTTCGGCTGGGCAATAATAATGCTTACGGTAATGATTCAGATTTTGGTATTTCCGCTAACTTTAAAAAGTTTTAGGGCAACTGCCGCAATGAAACACATTCAGCCAAAAATAAAAGAGATTCAAGCCAAATTTAAACAAGACCCGCAACGCCTTAGCGCCGAAATGATGAATCTTTATAAAACCCAAAAAGTAAACCCCTTGGGCGGGTGTTTGCCTATGCTGCTGCAATTGCCGATTTTTTGGGCGTTTTTTACCATGCTTAGAAACGCTTATGAAATCCGCAATGCTCCTTGGATACTCTGGGTGTCTGACCTTTCTATGCCCGACGCATTAACCCAAATAGGCGGCGTAAACTTAAACGTTTTACCGCTTGTAATGGGGCTTGGTATGTTTTTTCAACAGCGCATGACGGCAGTTACGGCTGACCCTATGCAACAAAAAATAATGATGTGGCTGCCTGTAATTTTTACGTTTATGTTTTGGCGGTTTCCGTCGGGGTTGGTGCTTTACTGGCTTACCAACAGCA
The DNA here is from genome assembly GCA_009785775.1 of Candidatus Proendomicrobium guianensium. Taxonomy (GTDB): domain Bacteria; phylum Elusimicrobiota; class Endomicrobiia; order Endomicrobiales; family Endomicrobiaceae; genus Proendomicrobium; species Proendomicrobium guianensium. The sequence goes on along the minus strand of WQVR01000096.1, from coordinate 2,631 downwards.
TTTGCTCTATGACAGTTCAGTTTTTTGTTTTAAAAAAAGACGCTAAAAACCGCGCCGCACAAACCTTAACTCCCGCCGGAGGAGGCCGCAAGCATGCGTAACGAAATTGAAATAGAAGGCAAAAGCGTAGATGACGCCGTAGAAAAAGGGCTTATAGAACTCGGTGCTGCAAAAGACGATGTTGTAATAAAAGTTTTAAGCGAAGGCTCGTCCGGGTTTTTAGGCATGGGTGGAAAGCCTGCGCGCGTGCTTATTACAGCGGCTAAAGCCGCTTCAAAAAAAGCGCCGCCGCATGAAACTAAACTTCCAAAGTCAGTGCTGTCTGAAGCAGATATTGCTTATGCCAAACAAAAAACCCAAACTGTTATAAAAGAACTCTTCTCGCGTTTAAACATAACGCTTTCAAACATAGCACTTACCGAACGCGACGGTTTTTTAGATATTGAAATAGAAACATCCGACGGCAGCCTTGTAATAGGCAAAGGCGGCCAAACATTAGATTCTTTAGAATACATTTTGCAGCTTATCTTAAATAACGACCCTAAATCCCGATTAAAAATTAATTTAGATACTGAGCACTACCGCAAAAAACAGCGCGAGCGTTTAGAAGTTTTAGCCCAAAAAGCGCTTGCTTATGTTTCACGTACCGGTAAAGTTTACCGCTTTGAGCCCATGGGCGCGCGTGAGCGCAAAATTATACATTCTTACCTAAAAACTTTTCCCGAAGTGGAAACATTTTCCGACGGAGAAGGAAAAGCGCGAAAAGTTGCCATAAAGCGCTCGCAAAAATAAAATGTCCTACAACCAAGCTGATACCATTGCCGCGCTTGCCACACCTCTTGGCACAAGCGCTGTCGGCATTGTGCGTATTTCGGGCAGCAAAACTTTCAATATTATTTCAAAAATATTCACACCAAAAAACCCTGACGCGAAAACCGAAAACGGCAAGTTTTTTTATGGATATATAAAAAATACCGAAGGTGTTATAGACGATGTTATAGTTTCTTTCATGCGCGCGCCCAAGTCTTACACTGGCGAAGACTCTGCCGAAATTTCCGCCCACGGAAATCCCGTAATTTTAAATGCAATATTAAAACTTATTATTAGTTTAGGCGCGCGCATAGCGTGTCCCGGGGAATTTACTTACAGGGCATTTTTAAATAATAAACTTTCCCTTACACAAGCCGAAGCCGTAAGCGCTTTAATAGAAAGCAAAACATTAAAAGCCGCCCGCGCAAACCGTAACACGCTAGATGGCAAACTTAATGAATCCGTTAATGAAATAAAGCAACTTTTATTGCGCTTAATTGCCAATATTGAAGCAGGGCTGGATTTTGAAGTTGAAAGCGAAGCGCCTGAAATGATTTCCATGGCGCAAGAAACCGCAAGCAGGCTATGCCTGCTTGAAAGCCGCTATCAAACTTCAAACATTTTACGCGACGGCTTAAACATTGCCATTACAGGCCGGCCTAATGCGGGCAAGTCGTCTTTATTTAACGCGCTTTTAGGGCGTGAGCGCGCCATAGTTACGCCTATCGCCGGCACGACCACAGACACAATAAACGAACACCTGCAAATAGGCGGCGTTTTAATAAATTTCACAGATACTGCGGGTATTAACGAAAATCCCTCAAATGCTATAGAAGCCTTGGGTATAGAAAAGGCGCAATGCGCCGCGCACAAAGCAGACCTTGCATTATTTATAATAGACTCCGGCGCGCCTCTAACCCAAAACGACATAAACGTAACAAAGTTACTTAATAAAAGCGGCATTGTAACTATAGCCGTACTTAACAAAAGCGACTTACCGCAAATTGTAACCGAAACCGACCTGACAACGTTATTTTATAAAAACGATATTAAACCTTTTGCCGTAATTAAAGCGTCAGCCAAAAGCGGAGAAGGACTCGGCGAAATAAAAGGCATAATAGAAAAGTTTTTAAAAAGTTTTGATATCTCCGGCGAAAATTTAATAATGATTAACACGCGCCATCACAGTTTAATAGTAAAAGCACAAACTGCTCTTGAAACGGCGACGCGCCATATAAACGCGCAAGATAACGAACTTGCTTGTCTGGATCTTAACATTGCCCTGTCAAACATAAACGAAATTTTAGGCATTACCGAATCTGATAATATTTTAGAAACCGTTTTTGCCAACTTCTGCGTGGGTAAATAAGGACTGTACTTTAACCGCATTATTTTAGGGTATTTTTATGAAATCCATTTTCAAAAAATTGTTGTTTGTCGCGCTTGGCATTGCTTTATCGGCCTTACTGCTTGAAGCGGGCTTGCAATTAAGGGCTTGGCATATAAGACATTCCCTGCATACCCAAGTGAAACATACCTTGTCTGCTAAAGATAAAATTACAATTTTATGTATCGGCGAAAGCACTACAGATAATCAGTGGCCAAGATTTTTAAACCAAGCCTTACTTGATGCGGGCATTACAAAAGAAGTGCGCGTGATAGACAGGGGCGTTGGCGGCACAACCACAGGTATAATACTACAAAACATTACTTATTACATTGAAAAATATAATCCCGACATTATAGTTGCAATGATGGGCATTAACGATACCGAAGACTATATACCTTTTACAAGGAATACAAGATTAAAAACAGTAAAAT
>WQVR01000095.1 GCA_009785775.1 Candidatus Proendomicrobium guianensium | reverse complement strand
TGGAGGTGGCGGGAATTGAACCCGCGTCCGAAAACGTTTTTGTACGGCCGCTACAGGCTTAGCCTTGAAGGTTTTTCTCGTTTATAAAGCCCTCTCAAGGCGGGATTACTTTATAAACCAGCATCGTTGTTGTTTCGCTTTAAGTGCACGATACGCCACGCTTAAAACTAACCTGCTCTTTGCGTTTTATCCCTTTAGCAGGTGTCAAAGGTAAAACGAAGCCGCGCTTAGGCGGCTATTGGCAAGAAGCCAAAACCCATAACGGGTAGGTGTCTTACCGGAACAACATTGATTTCTTTGTTGTTTATTGTTTAGCCGATTTTTACCGGGCCATCGGCCAACCCGTGCCTGCTGCCAATACATATCCATTCCCGTCGAACCCAAATCACCCCCAAAGTTTTTTTAAACTTTATAACGGCTTAAATTTTCGGGCTACAACTTTGAAAAACCTGCGCTCACATACGGTTCTCGCTTCCCTAGTATAGTTCGCTACGGTTTTTCTTCGTTTCGCCGCAAACTTTTAAGCCTGACGGCAATAATAAAAAATCAAAGAACTACTGACCGTTATTATAACACAAATAATTATTTTTGTCTTTTAGATTTAAAAAAATCTTTTAACATTTTAGAGCATTCATCCTCAAGCGCACCTGAAGATAGTTCTATTTTATGGTTTAATTTTTCATGGCGGGCTATATTAAAAATGCTTCCGCATGCGCCTGCTTTAGGGTCTGGCGCGCCGTATACTATTTTTTTAATGCGCGCGTGTACTAGAGCCGAGGCGCACATCGCGCAAGGCTCAAGCGTTACGTAAATTGTACAATCATTTAAGCGGTAATTGCCAAGTTTTTTTGCCGCGCGCCTAAGCGCAACAATTTCAGCATGTGCGGTAGGGTCTGTGGCAGTTATGTTTTTGTTAAATCCACGGGCTATAATTTTGCCGTCTTTAACTATTACCGCACCCACGGGAACTTCGCCCGAGTTAACGGCTTTTTGGCATTCGCGAAGTGCCGCGCGCATAAAAAAAACGTCGTCTTTAACTTTCAAGGTTTTGCTCTAAAATACTTTTGATATCGGCAGGTATACGCACGGGCTTGAAAGAAGCATTTACCATTGTAAGCTTTGTAGAACCTGAAACCAAAAGCTTGCCGTTTGCTTTTACCTGACAATTAAATGTCATGCTTGCGGCAGTTATGTTCGTAAGTTTTGTTTCTATGGTTATTATATCGTCGTATTTTGCGGGCGCATGATAATTGCATTCAGCGTGTAAAACCGGAAGATATAGCCCTCTTGCTTCAACACTTTTATAATCAAATCCTAACTCGCGAAGCCATTCGGTTCTGCCGCGCTCGAAATAAGTTAAATAATTGCCGTAATAAACCATTCCCATTTGGTCTGTGTCTGCATAAGAAATACGTATTTGCGTTGAATTCACCTGATATCCTCTCATTTACTAATGTTTGTGTGGGGTGAAGTAATATATATAGGGATGAACTATACAGCTTTTAAGCGGTATATGGAAGAACTTTTAAAAATGTTACCTGTTTTGGCTTCTACCGCCCAGTTTGCTTTTTTTGCATATTCTTGTATCATTTTATCGCTAAATAAATTAAAAGATATGCCGCGCAACCCATAGTAAAACTTTAAAAGCCTGCATGTAATGCTTTTATTAGCTATATGAAGATATAAAATAGCATTGGTATTACTATGTGCCCTGAGTGTTTGAAAAACTTTTATGGGTTCTTTTACAAACTCAGTCGCGCCTGAATTCATTAAAACATCAAACTTTCTGTCTAAGTTAAAATTTTCGGCGTTAGCGCATACGGGTGTTATTTTGTCGCTTGAAGGTAATTGTTTAAGCATTTCGCTTGAAATATCCAATGCAAAAATCTTAGCGGCATTCATTTTTAAAAGAAGCTCTGTGTAGAAGCCGGTGCCGCAACCCACTTCAAGTACGTCGTGCCCTTCAATGTTTTTTAAAAGGGAACGCATTGCTTTTTTTTCAGATTTTTTTACTGCGGCAAGCAGAAAGAAATTATTTATAAAGCTGGTATATGTTAACGCGCGGGAATTGTAAAGAGATTTAACTTTTTCTTGGTTTTTGTCAGGCATTTTGTACCTCTTTTTTTTGTGCATAAATAAAACCGCCGAATGTAAAAACATTTTGGCAGCGGCTGGTAAAATTATTGGCGTTTAAGATATCCAGCAATTTTTGCGGACCTTTGTAATGCCATTCAAGCATAACAATGTCTATATTTTTTAATATGCCTTTTTGGTTGAGCAAATCAAATATAGCATATTCGGCACCTTCGCAGTTTGCTTTTAAAATAATTTTTTTATTAGGATGCAGGTTTATTATTCTGCTTATTTCTTCGTCGGCGCGTTTTAAAACAACTTTACTTTTTAAAACCTCAGGGTTTACCGCATTGCACGCTTTTAAAACATCTTTTTCCAAATCTTTGCAAGTGGTTGCGTAGTCGCTTGCACTTGCAGTGTAAGAAATATCAAATGTTTCGTCTTTATCTGATAAACCGTAATTATAAGCGGTAATTTTTTTGGCTAAACTAGGGTTTAGTGATAAATTATAAGCGGCATGTGCGAAATTTTCTTTAAACGGTTCAAAAGAATATATGTGTTCCACATTTTTATTTAATGCAAAATACAATGCCGCCGAGCCGATATGGTAGCCTATGTCTATGACTATTGTATCGTTTTTCAAAGAAACCTTGTATATTTCGCTGAAAAAAACCGTAACTATAGAGGCTATATCTGATTTTCCGCTTGAAAGTAACGATACGCCATATTTTGGTATTTTTATAACAATGCCTTTTACCGGCGCAGGAATTTCAGGCGTATAGGATTGTGTATTTAAACAAAAACTTATACAAGCGCGTAATTTTTTTGGGTTTTTTGCCAAATTTACAAAACTGCTTAAGTACTCTTTAAACGTTACACTTTTAGCATACAATACAGCGTTTTTTATTTTATCTGATAATTTCTCCATTCTCGTATAATACTAAATTTTTGATAAAATCAGAAATTTTTAACTTGTCTTGCGGATTAAATTATTAACGTTCCCGTAAAGCGACTGTCAGTGTTGTTGTGGAAACGCGGCCTAAGTCGTCTACGGCGCGTACGGTGTAGGTGCCTAAGTCTACCTGCGCCATTAATATTTGTCCGGGAAGGTTAGAGCCGATAAATTTATCATTTACAAACCAAAATACGCGGGACGCGTCAGGGTCTGTCGAGGCTTGAAAGGGGATACGTTCGTCCCTTTGGGTATCAATACTGTAAATTACATTTCTTGTGGGAAGTATTATTTGAGGGCGCGCGCCGTGGTGGGTTAAAGTGTCTATGCTGTAACCCGGCAAAAATGCCGGTGGGCTTCTAAAAGTTATGCCGGCTTGGTTAAATATTGACAAAATATCTGAACTCCAAAATTCATACACGGCTACATTATGCTTTTGTTCGTCAAACCGTGGAGATCTCAAGCCCGTTTGGCGGCAAATAAAAACAGGCCTGTGGACATCGCAAAGTTTTATGGGGGATCTGCCCGGTATAAAATAAGTTTTTGCTTGTCTGCGGCAGTATCTGTTTGGAAGGTCGCCCGATACGGCGCAAACATATGTAGTTATTACATTGTTTTGCCCGTCGCGCGCTATATTGCTTAAGGTTCTTTTGTAAGCCCTTACGGAATTTACTATTTCAAAAAATAATGGCGCGGTAACGCGCCTTGCCGTTATTTGAGCGGCGCTAGAGTTATCAAAACTGCCTATCCAAACGGCAAGCACGTAGTCGCCAAAAACACCTGCAACCCACGCGTCGCGAAACGAATAAGACGTGCCTGTTTTCCATGAAACTTCCAAATCGTCAACGCGGGAGGACATTCTAAGGCGCTGGTCAGGGCGCGGATTTGATTTCATCATATAAAGCGTTAGAAAGGCGGCTTCGGGGGAAAGTAGTTGATATCCTGAGATTTGTATAGGGTCAGAGCGCAAAAACCGTAACTCTTTTAGTTGCCCCCTGTTAGCAAGCATGGCATACAGCCGCACAATATCTTCCATGGTTAACTCAAACCCGCCAATAGCAAGCGCGCCGCCGTAATGCTCTGCGTTATGCAAACCCCTAACGCCTGATTTTCTAAACATATCAAGTAAATTGTCTGCGCCTACTTGAAGCAATAACTCTATAGCGGGAATATTGCGGCTTTTGTTTAGGGCGTCGGTAGCGTTGACGGGTCCTAAAAAATCTCGGTCTGAATTTTCAGGCGCAAAAATACCGAAATATCTGGGGGTATCCCTAAGTAATGTTAAGGGGTGTATTAGCCCAAGGTCTGCCGCTAAGGCAAAAATAAACGGCTTCATTACGGACCCCGGAGAGCGTCTTGCCAAAACACCGTTTACCTGACCTAGTATATATTCATTAAAAAAATCGGCAGAGCCTATATAAGCTTCAACTTCCATAGTTCTAAAATTTAAAAGCATTACCGACGCATTGCTTATGCCGAGCGCGGCATTTCGCCTTATATAAGCAGAAACCCT
>WQVR01000094.1 GCA_009785775.1 Candidatus Proendomicrobium guianensium | reverse complement strand
TAAAATAAAATACATTAAGTGCCAAACTTATACCCAAACAGCCGCCGCTATAAAAAATATGATAGTCCGCGGCGCGCCGGCGATAGGCGTTACTGCCGCGTATGGCATGGCGCTTGCTGTGCGCCAAACCCAAAAATTTGCGCCCCATGCGCGCAAAGCGTTTATAAAAAAAGCCGCCATGCATTTAATATCTGCGCGCCCTACGGCAGTAAACTTAGCGTGGGCGGTAGAAAAAATGTCTGCTCTTATAAACAAAACCGGTTTTGACAACTACGAAAAACTTTACAAAACATGCGAACGCGAATGCAATTTCCTTTATAATGACGATATAAAAACCAATAAACTTATGGGCGCACACGGCGCCAAACTTCTCAAAAAAAATTCTGTAGTATTAACCCATTGCAATGCAGGCGCGCTTGCCACTGTTGATTACGGCACAGCGCTTGGCGTAATACGCGCCGCCCATAAAGATAAAAAAATCAAAATGGTTTATGCAGACGAAACCCGCCCTTACCTGCAAGGCGCGCGCCTTACCGCTTTTGAACTTGCAGCAGAAAACATTCCCCACCGCCTTATTTGCGACAATATGGCGGCATACATAATGCAAACCGAACATGTAAGCGCCGTAATAGTAGGCGCAGACCGCATTGCTTCAAACGGTGACACCGCAAACAAAATAGGCACTTACGGGCTTTCCATACTTGCCAAATATCATAAAATACCTTTTTATATTGCCGCGCCAAAATCAACCATAGACTTTAAAATAAAAACCGGAAAAGAAATTATTATTGAAGAGCGCGCCTCAGACGAGGTTTGCAAAATATTTGGTAAGCGCATTGCTCCCGCGCGCACGGTAGCGCGCCACCCCGGTTTTGACATTACGCCATACCAAAATATTACCGCAATTATTACTGAAAAAGGCGTATTCAAACCAAAAGACATTATCAAGCTTAAATAAGGAACCCGTTATGGATAAAAAAGAACTTAGTTCTAAAGACTATTCAGACACTGTAAATTTACCAAACACTGACTTTCAAATGAAAGCAAACCTTCCCGCTAAAGAGCCGCAATTTATAGAGCGTTGGAATAAAAACAACCTTTACGAAAAAATGCGCGCTAAAAACGCAAACTCTAAAAATAAATATATTTTTCATGACGGACCGCCTTATGCCAACGGGCACATACATTTAGGGCACGCATTAAACAGGTCGCTCAAAGATTTTGTGGTTAAATACAAAACTATGTCGGGCTTTGACGTACCTTTTACCCCCGGCTGGGACTGTCACGGCTTGCCTATAGAACAACAATGCCTTAAAGCCCTAAAAACCGATAAAAACAAAGTAGACAAAACAGTTTTTCGCGCACAAGCAAAAGATTTTGCGCTAAAGTTTGTAGACATTCAGCGTGAAGAATTTAAACGCCTTGGAGTACTTGCAGACTGGCAAAACCCTTACCTTACGCTAGAGCCTAAATACGAAAGCTCCATGATAAAAGTTTTCGCAGACCTTGCCGAGAAAGGTTATATCTACCGCAAAAAAAAGCCGGTTTACTGGTGCATGACATGTGAAACCGCATTAGCCGACGCCGAAGTAGATTACGCCCCGCATGTTTCAGAGTCCGTATTTGTAAAATTTCAGTCCCAAGCCGAACCTAATGTTTCCGTATTAGTATGGACAACCACACCGTGGACATTGCCTTCAAACGTGGCGCTTGCCTTTAACCCCGAGGCAGACTATATAATAGCCAAAGTAAAACTTGAAAACGGCGACGAGCATAATTTAATATTTGCAAAAGCATTAACCGAGAAAGTAAAAGAAATTTTAGCGGCTGAAATAATTGAAGAAAGCAAACCCAAAAAAGGCAAATCGCTTGAGCATAAAAAATTTACTAACCCCGTAACCGGAAAAACTTCTGTGGGAATACTTGCCGAATTTGTAACCCTTGAAGACGGCACAGGCATAGTGCACATAGCCCCCGGACACGGCGTTGAAGACTATCAGGCGGGGCTAGAGTACAACCTTGAAATTATTTCCCCGCTAAACAACCGCGGGCAATACACCGCCGAAGTTGAAAAATACCAAGGCATGAAAGTTTTTGACGCAAACAAAGCCATTATTGAAGATTTGTTAAAAGACGGCACGCTTTTGTCTTCTAAAAAATTAGACCACTCTTACCCGCATTGCTGGCGTTGCAAAAAGCCGGTAATTTACCGCGCAACTCCCCAATGGTTTTTAAACGTAGACCACGAAAACTTGCGTGAAAAAATGCAGTCCGAAATAAGCAAAACCAAATGGGTGCCTAAATACGGCGAAAACAGAATACTCGGCATGATACAAAACAGGCCAGACTGGTGCCTAAGCCGCCAACGCCTTTGGGGCGTGCCATTACCGATATTTTACTGCGCCGAGTGCCAAGAGCCTATATTAGACAAAAACTTAATTTATAAAATTGCCGAACTTTTCGCACAAAAGGGTGCGGCTGTCTGGTGGGAGCTGACTGCCGAAGAATTACTAAAAGGCAGTGATATTAAATGTTCGTGCGGGCACACTACGTTTACAAAAGAAGAAGATATTTTAGATGTTTGGTTTGAGTCGGGCGTGTCGTTTGAGGCAGTACTTGCAAGCGGCAATTATAGCGGTTTAACATACCCTGCTGATTTATACTTGGAAGGCTCCGACCAACACAGAGGCTGGTTTCAAACTTCTTTAATAAATTCAACAGCCGTAAAAGATCAGGCGCCTTTTAAAACCGTTTTAACACACGGCTTTGTTGTAGACGGGCAAGGCAAAAAAATGTCAAAATCCGTGGGCAATGTAACAGCGCCCGAAACGTTTATAAATAAATACGGCGCAGATATTTTACGCCTTTGGGTTGCTTCTGCCGATTATAAAGAAGATATTAGAGTATCTGAGGAGATTATTAAAGGCCTTTCAGACTCTTACCGCAAAATACGCAATACCGTGCGTTTTTTACTTGGAAATATTAACGGGTTTAGCCCTTCCAAAAAACTTGAATTTGAAGATATGCAAGAAATTGACAAATACGCGCTTAGCCGCTTGTCTACTTTAGTTGCGCAAGTTCACACGGCATACGAGGCTTTTGAGTTTCACAAAGTGGCGTCGGCAGTTAATGTATTTTGCTCGGTATTTTTAAGCGGATTTTATTTAGACGCTTTAAAAGACGTGCTTTACTGCGACCGCCCCACATCAAAAACCCGCGTTTCAGCCCAAAGCGCTATGTTTGAAATTTGCAAAACGCTTGTAAAAATTGTTGCCCCTATACTCTCGTTTACATCTGAAGAAGCGTGGGACGAGTTTTTAAAGCTAGACCCTTCCCTTGAAGAATCTGTATTTCTTACAAACTTCCCGCAAGCAAGTTACTCTTTAGACGAAAAACTTAAAGAAAAATGGGAAAGCCTTGTGAAAATTAAAGAAGCTTCACTCAATGCTTTTGAGAACGTACGTCAACAAAAAATTATAGGCTCTAATATGGAAGCGCATGCGGTGGTAAAGCACGGCAAGAATTACGCAGACGCAGTAAAAAACACAGCCCTTTTGTCGCAAGTGCTTGGCACTTGGGATATAGCGCTTGAAGCTTTAAACGACGCAGACGCTTTAGAAATAGAAGTAAAACAAAAATCAGCTTTACTCAAATGCGCGCGTTGCTGGCGGCACATAGAAGGCGTTAATGAAAGCGAGCTCTGCCCGCGTTGCCAAGACGCAATATCTGCTCAATAGGTTTTACTATGAAAAAATATTACATTCTGTTTTTTACAATATTGTTTTTAGACCAGCTTACCAAACACATTGTCATAAGAAACATTCCTTATCAAGGTTTTATACCCGTTATAGGTGACGGAAGCGGGTTGTTTAATTTGGTTTTTGTTAAAAATACAGGCGTAGCTTTTAGCGCGTTTACCGGCAACAATACATTTTTTTTAGTTTTAGCTTCTTTAATAGTTATTGCGGCAATAACTTGGGCATTATTTAACCGCGCGCGCCTAAGCGTACTACAGCTTACCGCTTTAACTTTTATTACTTCCGGCGGCGCGGGCAATGTAATAGACAGAATTTTACACGGCGGCGTTGTAGATTTTTTAGATTTCGGCATAGGAAGCAGGCGTTGGCCTTCTTTTAACGTAGCGGACTCTTCCATTTGCATTGGCGCCGCGCTTTTATTTATAAGCATAATATTTTTTGACAAGCCGGCTAAGCCGGCGACTAATCCGGAGTAATACAATGTACCCCTTACTTCTTCAAATAGGGCCTATCGCGCTGTACAGTTACGGTTTTTTTACGGCATCGGGTTTTTTAACCGCAACATATTATATCGTTAAAGTTTCAAATAAGGCGCCAAGCACGCCGCAAAACACTAAACAACTAGGCAACACCCGCCCCACACCGCCCCACACCGTTTTAAGCGAAGACGCCGTTTACGGACTGATTTTTGCCTGTATTATCGGCGGCGTTTTAGGCGCGCGTTTAACTTATGTGCTTTTAAATTTAGGCAGCTTTAGAGATAATATTTTATCAGTGTTTAAAGTTTGGGAAGGGGGGCTGGTTTTTTACGGCGGTTTTTTAACTGCTTTT
>WQVR01000093.1 GCA_009785775.1 Candidatus Proendomicrobium guianensium | reverse complement strand
TTTTACCCGCCGTCGCATGAGCGTTGCCGTGCAAAAAAAAGCTACAGGCAAAACTTACCTTATAACTAAGGGCGCCGTCGAAGAAATGCTTAAAATTTGTAAGTTTGCAGAATATCAAGGCGAAAACCGCCCAATTACCGACGAGTTAAAGCAAGAAATTATGCAAACGGTAAATAAGCTTAACGATTCCGGTATGCGCGTAATAGCCTTAGCCCGCAAAGAAAGCGACACGTCAAAAACGTTTTGCGTTTCAGACGAAAGTGATATGACATTAATGGGTTACTTAGCTTTTCTTGACCCGCCCAAAGAAACCACCGCCGCCGCCATAACCCATTTGCGCGAATACGGCATAGGCGTAAAAATTCTTACGGGCGATAATGACCTTGTAACGCGTGCCATATGTTCCCATGTGGGCATGAACTCTGACATTATAATGCTTGGCAGTGATATAGAGCGCCTAAGCGATGACGAACTTAAAATACAGGTAGTAAAGTGCGATGTTTTTGCCAAGCTTACGCCTGAGCAAAAAGCGCGCGTTGTTAAAACCCTAAAAGCCTGCGGTAATGTTGTTGGTTTTATGGGCGACGGTATAAACGATGCCGCCGCCATGAAAGTTTCTGATATCGCAATTTCGGTAGATAATGCCGTAGACATTGCAAAAGAAAGCGCGGATGTTATTTTGCTTGAAAAAGATTTAAACGTGCTTGCCAAAGGCATTATAGAAGGGCGCAAAACTTATGCTAACATGGTTAAGTACATTAAAATTACGGCAAGCTCTAACTTTGGCAATGTGTTTTCTGTTTTAGTGGCAAGCGCGTTTTTGCCATTTTTGCCTATGGCTGCGGTACACTTAATTCTTTTAAACCTTATTTACGATATTTCTTGTACGGCTATGCCGTGGGATAATGTAGATAAAGAATTTTTAAAAGTTCCCCGCAATTGGGACGCGTCTAAAACTTCTAAATTTATGTTGTGGTTAGGACCTACAAGTTCAGTGTTTGATATTACAACTTTTGCGCTATTGTATTTCATAATATGCCCTATGTTTACGGGTGGCGTTACTTTCAGGCATCTTACAGATCCTCAAGCGATTGCTTTATATATAGCTGTGTTTCATGCGGGTTGGTTTATAGAATCTATGTGGACTCAATCTTTGGTAATACACACATTGAGAACGCCGAAAATTCCATTTTTGCAAAGCATGGCGTCATTTCCTGTAATTGCGTTAACTTTTGGTGGTATAGCTTTAGTAACGGCAATACCTTTCACGCCGCTTGCGGGTCCTTTGGGGCTGGCGCCGCTTCCGCCGATATTTTTTGCGTGGCTTGGTTTAACGGTTGTTTTATATATTACTCTTGCAACTTGGTTTAAGCATATATACATCAAAAAGTATGGAGAACTTCTCTAGCTTCGTTTTTTAAGTTTTTACTTCCTTATGCGTTGGCTTATGTACCGCTTCACTAATGTACATTTCGCCTTCGCAGGCGTTGTAAAAACTTTAAAAACTGTGCTATAGCTAATTTAGATGAAAAAAAAACTAAGTTTTAATCAAAGAGTTTACGGTATAGTCGGTAAAATTCCTAAGGGTAAGGTAATGTACTATGGCGCCGTTGCGGCATTAGTTGGAAATCGCCGCGCAAGCCGCGCGGTAGGTTATGCTTTGCACAATAATCCAAGTCCTGAAACAATTTTTTGCCACAGGGTAGTTTTTAAAGACGGTTCCTTAACGCCTGCTTTTGTTTTCGGTGGTAAAAATGCGCAGTATAAACTGCTTAAAGCTGAGTGTGTAACTTTTACAAAAGACGGCAAAGTAAATATGAAGAAACACCTTGCCAATATGTCTAAAGTAAAATTGTTTTGATAAAATGCTATTAATAATATGTTGGGCTTGAAAGAAATATTTACAGGGAAAAAATGAAAAGAAATATTGTATTTGTGGCGGTTTGTATTGTTTTAATTGGTTTCGCGGTGGGATGTTCTAACTTAAATCCTAGTCGTGAAAAATCTGAATTTGAAATAACATATGCCGCAGAACTTAGTGCCGCACGCAGTCTTTTGCAAGACAGGCGTAGCAAATATGTTTTTGATAATGCAGTTGCTAATATTTCTGACCGCTCAAATTTGCGCTACGGATTACATGAACAGTACCTTTTTATGGGAAGCGCAGGCTTTCCGCGATATTTTCATCCTCTTGTTACGGTAAGCGAGGGTGATACGGTAATTGATGGCGGCAGTTTAAGGGGTGATGTTTCAATGAAATTTTCCAAGAAAGTAGGGGCTAACGGCAGAGTTATTGTTTTTGAACCCGACCCTGCGGCAGTTAAAGCTAACTTAAAACGCTTTAAAAAATATGAAGTTAAAAATATTGAGGTGTATCCCCTAGCTTTATGGAATGTAAATTGTACAATGATTTTTTACTTTGAAGAAGGGGTCTATGGAAGAGGAACCTTGTTTGGCTATGCGTCGCCATTAACAACTATGGAAGTTGAAACTATTACAATAGACTACTTTGTAAAAACACGGGATATTGAAAAAGTGAATTTTATTAAACTGCATATTGAAGGCGCTGAAATGCAGGCGCTTAAAGGCGCTGAAAATATTTTGCGCATGCATAAACCAAATCTGGCAATTGCAATTTATCATGAGCCACGGCATTTATTTGAAATGATTTTGTGGTTAAACTCTCTTGAACTTGGTTATAAATTTTGGATGGACGAACATGATATAGGCCAAAGGGTGAATTTATATGCAATGTCAGCATTGCGGGTTAATTGATATTAAAGTTAAGAAATTAATTTAAGAATATTACACGCGTCGCTTAATTCAGATTTGTTTTATAAAATGCTATTAATAATGTATTGGGTTTGAAAGAAATATTTATAGGGAAAAATGAAAAGAAATATTGTGTTTGTGGCGGTTTGTGTCGTTTTAATTGGTTTCGCTTCGGGATGCTCTAACTTAAAAAACCGTCGTGAAAAATCTGAATTTGAAATAATATATGCCGCAGAACTTCGCGCCGCACGGGCACTTTTGCAAGACAGTCGCAGCAAGGCTGTTTTTGATAATCTCCGGCTTTCTTACGCTAAGAGATTTATTAACGGGCAACTTATTGGTGGAAACAAGCTATATGTTTTGCCAATTTTACCGCCTGCAAAATTTGAAAAGTACTTTCACCCGCTTGTTCCTATAAACCCGGGAGATACGGTAATTGATGCCGGTAGTGCTTGCGGCGGTACAATATTGCAATTTATCCAAAGAGTAGGTTGCGCCGGCAGGGTTATAGGTTTTGAGCCGCACCCTGAAGTATTTCGATTGAGCTTAGATAAGCTGAGAGAACATAAAGGTGAAAATGCTGAAGTACATCAACTGGCTTTGTGGAACAAAAATGAAACAAAAGAATTTTTTTTAAGTGAAGATATCGGCGGTTCGACTTTTATACTTCATGATTGTCGCCCGTTAATAAAAATAGAAGCTGTTACAATAGACTATTTTGTGAAAACACAAAATATTGAAAGAGTGGACTTTATTAAACTGCATGTTGAAGGAGCCGAAATACAAGCTTTTATAGGGTCAGAAAATACTTTACGCAGGGACAAACCAAATTTAGCAATTTCAATTTATCATAAACCGCAACACTTATTTGAAATAATACTGTGGTTGAATTCACTTGATATTGGCTATGAATTTTGGATGGATAAACATTGCTTTACATGTTGTTGCTCAAAAATAATGTTATATGCAAGGTCTAAAAGCCGCATATAATTAATTGAAAGCTCCTTGTGGATTTTTGTATAATTGCATAACACAAATAAGAGGTATAGATATAATGGCAGGTCACAGTAAATGGGCAACAACTAAGCGCGCAAAAGCTGTTGTAGACGCTAAAAGAGGCAAGCTTTTTACAAAAATTGTAAGGGAAATTATTGTAGCGACAAAAGAAGGGGGTGCAGTGGTTGAAAATAACCCCCGCTTAAGAAAAGCTATTGAACTTGCAAAAGAAGCTAACATGCCCCAAGACAACATAAAAAAAGCAATTCAGCGCGGTTCGGGTGAAATACCGGGTGCGGTTTTTGAAGAAATGACGTATGAAGGTTACGGACCTTCAGGCATTGCCGTAATAGTAGAAATTACCACAGATAGTAAAAACCGTACTGCCGCCGAAATACGCAAAATATTTTCTAACTCCGGCGGGAACCTTGGCGAAACCGGCAGTGTGGGTTTTATGTTTGACCGTAAAGGCTACATAAGCATAGAAAAATCCCAAGGCACGGAAGAAGATATTATGAACATTGCCCTAGAAGCCGGCGCGGATGACTTTAACGCAGATGGGGAAGACTTTTACGCAGTTTACACTCAACCCGAAGATTTAGACAAAGTTAGGCAGGCAATAAAATCTAAAAATATTGCCATATCGTCTGCGGAACTTCAAATGATACCTAAAAACTATATTAAAGTTGAAGGCGAAACCGCCGCCGCTGTTATTAAGCTTATAGATAATCTTGAAGCCCATGACGACGTTAAAGAAGTTTTTGCGAATTTTGACATATCTAAAGAAGACCTTGAGAAGTTGGCTTAATGATAATTTTAGGGTTGGACCCCGGTATTTCGCTTACAGGCTGGGGTGTGATAAAGTGCGCGACGCGCGATAATATAACAATGCTTGAATATGGCTGTGTACGCACTAAAGTTCAAG